>CAZBBC010000018.1:32859-53795 GCA_964489835.1 uncultured Calditrichota bacterium | reverse complement strand
GTAAGTTCTGCGCCAAGCGTTTACCAATATCCCGGTATTACTATCCCATTCTTCATATAATCCAGTTAGCAAATTCCCACTATCATCATAGGTGTAAGTTCTGCGCCAAGCGTTTACCAATATCCCGGTATTACTATCCCATTCTTCACCTATAAATGTTAGCACATTCCCACTGCCGTCACGCGTGTAAGTATAGCGCAAAGCGTTTACCCATATCCCGGCGTTGCTATCCCATTCTTCATCTAACCTAGTTAGCATATTGCCACTATCGTCATAGGTGCAAGTGTGGCGACTATCGTTTACCCATATCCCGGCGTTGCTATCCCATTTTTCTCTTAACCTAGTTAGAGGATTCCCACTGCCGTCACTAGTGTAAGTTCTGCGCCAATTGTTTACCCATATCCCGGCATTACTATCCCAGTATTCCTCTATAAATGTTAGCTGAATCCTACTATCGTCATAGGTGCAAGTTTCACGACCCTTGTTTACCCAGATTCCTGCCTTTCTATCCCAGTTTTCATATAAAGTTGTTTGTAAATTCCCACTATCGTCATGCGTGTAAGTTCTGCGCCAATCGTTTACCCAAACAGTGGTGAGAGTGTCCCAACACTGTTTTAAATGAGCCAGTCTTATTGCTTTCTCATCATTTGTGAAAGATTCTTTATATTTCCACCCACGTTGAGTATAAATAACACTATCTAGTACATCCCTCGTTAATTGTTTCTTATTGACAGTCAGAGGTATTACTTCTGAAAGCATGTCCGGTTGTTCCGGACAATCTTCTATTATTTGGGAACGATTAAACAGTGGCAAATGATATTTTTTCTGAATTCCATCTTGCTGATTAGCACTGAATCGCAACTTTGTAAAAATACACTTTTCAAATTTCATAGAATTTTCCATATGATTTTTTAAATTCTGCTTGGGAGTATATTCTTCTTGTGCTTTAAGGTTTAAGGGTATTAGTAATAAAAAATTAATACATAAAATAATTTGATATTTGAAATGATTTTTCATAACAAACTCCATTTTCATTTTTTATAAATATTTTTTTAATAGTTATGAAAAATTTAGAAACTAAAAGTAAAAGGAAAAAAGCGAAGGATGAAGACTGTCGGTTAGAAACCTATATTAATGTGAGATTTATTTTATCCGGTCTCCTGCCTCCGGTTTCTATTCTCCGGCTCATTTGAGTGGTTTAGTATGAGTTTAATAGAAAAAATCGTCTGGTCGTTTGTAGAAATTAAAGTTATGTACTTAATATACAACCTCAGCAGGGGAATGCAATAAAAATCGGACGTAAATATAAAACCCCCTCCAGAAAAGATCCTGAAGGGAGTGTAAACTTGCAATTTAGTCAAATTCACTTTAACAAAACCATCTTCCTTACCCCAAGTGGTCAAATCGTCAATACCTGACGCAGCGTACACTAAAGCCATTTTGCTTATGTTTGACGCCGCGGTTGATGACTGAACCACCGTAACCCAGCTCACGGCCCCAGGCGTAGGAATAGTTACTATCGTACCCTGTAGAGGAACTAAAGTAAGCGGAGTAACCCAATCCGTGGTAAACACCATAGTAGCTGTCACGATAACCGCCCGGCAGTGCAGAAAAGCCGCATTCGTTCGTAGCCCCCGTGTTGGGACTGCCCCAATGGGTAGTATCTACTTCCTTCATCTTACCACCTTCGTCCGTACCCCGTTGGCCCTCACTATTCGCTTCCGATTGGCTTATTCCAAGATACATTTCCAGCTCTTTCCACTCTTTATCTGTGGGTACATGCCAGCCTGAAGGCGCGATATTGGGGCTGTCGGCGACAGCATACCAGTTGTATAACAGACCGTAAGTTTCAATGTTGACATCATCATTATTATAACTGCAATAAGCACTGCTCCTCAGGTCTGCCCATTCAGAACTATCGGTTACATTGGCGATGACGTCGCCGTTACGGTAATGGGTCACTTTCAGATTTTCCGCCATCCACCATTGATTGCCAATTTTTATAGTTTGGTAAACATTGCCGTCTATATCTGTTACTATTCCTGTTGTTGGCGGAGTTGGGCCGGTTGATTCTTTACAGGTTAAAACAAAAAATAATAATGAAAACAATATAAAATATAAACCTTTTTGATTCATACTAAGCCCTTTACTGAAATTTTTAATATTTATCTTCATTCAAATAAAAAAACGGCTACCCGTCTGGGTAAAGCTGGATAAGAGCCTTTCCATTTGCTAATTATGATTGTTTCATTTGAATTTCTGCAAATATATAACCTGCGGTACCTCCATAAATTGCTTACCCTCTTCTGTAGTCCATCTATGATTATATTCTGATGAAGATAAACGAATTTCTTTGTTCTGCCATAAGATTATTATGTATCCACTGCCTTCCTCGACTATTTCGGGAAATTTGACACGGAATGGTTTAAATTCTACGCCAGGAGATGGTTTAGATTCCATCTCTGATGGGGGAAAAATAAATGTTTCAATATCTCCATGTATCCCTCCAAATATTAAGCCTGCTAATGCGGTGGGCACACCAAGTAAAAGTGCTCCGATAACACCCCCTCCCACATTAGAAGTTGGAGAAAGCCATTCAAATATAGATTCCTTCCAAGTGATAATACCAACTACAAAACCAAGTGGGACCCCTATAAGAGATCCATAACCCAAACCCTTTAATGCACCCCTAATGTGTCTCGGATTGGTGATACTTTTAATACTTGCTGTGGATAAATTTATGTTACCTATAGAAGTTGAATCAGATTTTATTTCATCAACAATATACATAAAGAGCTATCCAAAATTATAATGAACTTGTCATAAATTGGTTAAAGAATTATTGAATCGTTTATCATCTGCAAGAGAAGGAGAAATTATAACTCAGTTTTGAGCTATTAGGGCTAGTAGCGAATTAATATACAAAATGAGATGGTGATAGCAATAAAAATCGGATTTACAATGAAGTATTATCGGGTAGAAAAATTTATAGAGACACTGCTATTATCCCGCTTTTTTAAAACGTAATATTACCTCCTTCACAGAGCCTGTATGGCTCTATCGCCCGTCCAGGGGGATTAAAAAACCTCGTTCTTATTAATGACCAATATCCAATGTTCCCGATTAAATATATTGGCTTCCAGCCGACTCATCCGCCAGTGGGCGGATCTTACGACCGGGACTAAATCTACCAGGATTTAGCAAATGCCAAATCAAATCCCAGTTACAAAATCCCAATGTCAAATGTCCAATGCCAAATGCCAAATCAAGCCCCAAATCCCAATGCCCAATAATCTCCATTAAATATGTCGACCTCTTGGCGAATCAGTCAATTTTTAGTTCCCAGTTCCGAGTCACGCCGGTGGGCGGATCAGCCAACTGGCTGATTTCCAATTCCTATCAAATAGTCATATGTACTTATCGAAGGAGTATCATCTTTTTCACATCCTGGAACTCACCGGTCCGTCTTCGCCCGTCTTCGCCGGGCTTCACTGGGCTAGCCGGATCTCCGACTTCAATTCTGTAATAATACATACCGCTTGCAAAATTCGTCGCATCCCATTCAACTTGATATGTCCCTGCATTCTGCCTTTTGTTTACGAGCGTCATTACTTTTTGTCCGAGCATGTTATAGATGCTTAAATCAACATAATTCATAATTGATAATTCATAATTTATATTTGTTTTAGGATTGAAGGGATTGGGGTAATTTTGAGATAATGAGAAGAATGATGGTATCTGATGCTCAGAATTAGGATCGTTCCAATTTAAAACGTTTGCCCAAATATCAATTCCTGTTCCACCCGCACGATTATCTTCCCATGTACTGTAGATTCGATTATTCCTCAATTTTACTTTTGGGTATTTTTGCGACCCATCACTAGTATTGGTCACCCGAAAATTACTACCTAATGCTGTTCCATCGCTTTTGTATCGCTGAGCATAAATGTCATTATTGCCATTCCGTTCATCAATCCACCCAATGATAAAATTCCCGCTTTCATCTGCTGAAACGGAAGGACGCCATTGCATCGTACTACTTTGATCATCATTGACTTTGAAATTACGCCCCAGTGGGGTTCCATCGCTGGAATATCGCTGAGCATAAATGTCATAGTTATTATTGCGGTAATCAAACCATGTGATGATAAAGTTCCCGCTGATATCTGCAGAAATAGAGGGTTCATATTGCCCTTCACTGCCCATATCATCATTGACTTGGAAATTACTCCCCAGTGGAGTTCCATCGCTTGCGTATCGCTGAGCATAAATGTCATTATTGCCATTCCGTCTATCCTGCCAGGCAATGATAAAATTTCCGCTGCCATCTGCAGAAATGAAAGGCCCTTCACTACTCGTATCTTCATTGACTTGGAAATTACTCCCCAGTGCTGTGCCATCGCTGGAATATCGTTGAGCGTATATGTCAGGATTACCATTGCGTTCATCAATCCACACAATGATAAAATTTCCGCTGCCATCTACTGAAATAGAAGGAAAAACCCAACCGTATCCACTGCCTTGACAATCATTAACCTGGAAATTACTTCCCAGTGGGATTCCATCACTTGCGTATCGCTGAGCGTAAATGTCGGGATTATGAAAATAACCATTCCGGCTATCCTGCCAGGCAATGATAAAGTTCCCGCTGCTATCTGCTGAAATGGAAGAGTGACCTTGCCAGTCACTCCCTTGATCATCGTTGACTTTAAAATTACTCCCCAGTGTGGTTCCATCGCTTGCGTATCGCTGAGTGTAAATGTCCCGATCACCATTGCGCCAATCCTCCCACGCAATGATAAAGTTTCCGCTGACATCTGCAGAAATGGAAGGATAATTTTGATCTTCACTCCCCTGATCATCATTAACTTGGAAATTACTCCCCAGTGCTGTTCCATCGCTTGCATATCGTTGAGCGTAAATGTCAGCATCATTATCGCCTTCCCACCACGAGATGATGAATTTTCCGCTACTACCTACTGAAATGGAAGAGTGACCTTGCAAGTCACTCCCTTGATCATTGCTGACTTTAAAATTACTTCCCAGTGCTATACCATCGCTTGAATACCTCTGAGCATAAATGTCACAATTACTATTGCGATTATCACACCATGTGATGATAAAGTTTCCGCTGCCATCTGCAGAAATGGAAGGACAATTTTGATTTTTCTCCCCTATATCATCATTAACTTGGAAATTACTCCCCAGTGCTGTTCCATCACTTGAATACCTCTGTGCATAAATGTCATTATTACCATTGCGACGATCACGCCATGTGATGATAAAAATCCCGCTGCCATCTGCTGAAATGGAAGGACAATATTGATTTTCACTCCCCTGATCATCGTTGACTTGGAAATCGCCTCCCAGTGCTGTTCCATCCTTTGAATACCTCTGTGCATAAATGTCATTATTGCCATTACGATCATCACGCCAGGTGATGATAAAGTTTCCACTGACATCTGTAGAAATGGAAGGTTCATATTGCGATGCACTGCCCATATCATCGTTGACTTGGAAATTACTTCCCAGTGCTGTTCCATCACTTGAATACCTCTGTGCATAAATGTCATTATTACCATTATGTTCACGACGCCAGGTGATGATAAAGTTTCCGCTGACATCTGCAGAAATGGAAGGTTCATTTTGCCCTTCACTCCCCTGATCATCGTTGACTTGGAAATTACTTCCCAGTGCTGTTCCATCACTTGCGTATCGCTGAGCGTAAATGTCCCAATTATTACGTGCGTCACACCATGTGATGATAAAATGTCCGCTGACGTCTGCAGAAATGGAAGGTTCCAATTGCAATTTACTTCCCTGATCATCGTTGACTTGGAAATTACTTCCCAGTGCTGTTCCATCACTTGAATACCTCTGTGCATAAATGTCAATATTGCCATTCCGTTCATCCTGCCAGGCAATGATAAAGTTCCCGCTGCTATCTGCTGAAATGGAAGGATCCATTTGTCTTGCAACAGAGAGTACCCCATTTTCATTAACCTGAAAATCAGGAATGATGGCGTTGAAGAGTGTTACTTCATCCGAGAAAAGTGAGGTTATCATAATAATTATTAGAATAACTTTTACTAAAGCTTTCATCGGTCTATCTCCTTAAGAAATGACAACTGATATGTAGAAGTGCTCGCACAAAAAGTAACCACATTAAAAATAGGTACGATAATTTGTCTGTCGTCTTTAGTAAGAAGTCGAGAAGATAATTAGTCTGGATGGTCTGAATCTATATCTGCTTTATAATATACAAACTCAGCAGGACAATGCAATAAAAATCGGATTTAGTGTCACGCCAGTGGGCAACCTGCCCGCCCTTTGGAGGGGATCCGCCTTCCGGCGTGACCCCGGCTCCAATTCCCAATGCCCAATGTCAAATGCCAAATGAAATCCCAAGCTCCAATGTCCAATTTGATTCCCATTTCAAATTAAGGAAGTACACGATTATTTGACATTGGGAATTGGGATTTCATTTGTCATTGGGATTTTGATATTGGACATTTCTTCAAATTATTTTATCCGGTCTCCTGACTCCGGTTTCCGGTCTCCGACTTATTTGAGCAGCACCATTTTCTTCACCTCTTAAATTTTCTCTTGCCATTGGCACCTACCTTAATTACTTTGTTATATGTCCTCCCTATGTTTAGATTATTCAGACTGAATTTGACACTATTTATTTTTTTTCTCGCATTATAAAAAGGTATCGTTATATGATCGGTAAAACCATATCTCATTACAAAATCATCGAAAAGATTGGCGGCGGCGGCATGGGTATCGTCTACAAAGCCCAGGACCTAAAGCTCGATCGTTTTGTCGCCCTCAAATTCCTGCCACCACACCTGACCTCCAGCGAAGAAGAAAAACAACGCTTTATTCATGAAGCCAAAGCTGCCTCTTCTTTAGATCATAATAACATCTGCGCGATCTACGAAATTGATGAGACCGAGGACGGTCAACTGTTCATCAGCATGGCCTATTATGAAGGTAAAACTTTGCATGATCATATTGCAGGGACACGGCATGCCGCGCTCTTACCGGTAATCAATACTATCGGCATCACGATTCAAATAGCACAGGGGCTTCAAAAAGCGCATGAAAAGGAGATTGTTCATAGAGATATAAAACCTGCCAATATCATGATAACGGCTGATGATGTTGTAAAGATACTCGACTTTGGCTTAGCTAAACTATCCACTCAAACTAAACTTACCAAAGAATCAACCACCCTGGGTACTGTATCATATATGTCACCGGAACAGGCTAAAGGAGAAGATGTCGACCATCGAACAGACATCTGGTCATTGGGTGTTATCATCTATGAGATGTTGACCGGGCAGTTACCTTTTAAAGGCGAATACGAATCGGCTGTTATTTATTCCATTATGAATGATACACAGGAACCGGTCACGGGATTGCGAACCGGTGTACCGATGGAACTGGAACGGATTATCAATAAATGTCTCCAAAAAAGTGCGGCAGAGCGATATCAACATATGGACGAATTGGTAGTCGATTTAAAACAACTTAAAAAGGACTCTAACTCATCAATCCCTATCAAGCCATTTGAAACTGGAAAGAAGAAGTCAACGAAAAAACGAAACAGAAACATAGTAATCGGCTCATCGATAATTCTTTTAATAGCTATCATTCTTTTACTGGTAAAGATAATATTTCTTAAAGAAATGCCTTTCACAGAACCTAAACCGATCGTTGTGATCAGTTTTAAAAATCAGACCGGTGATAACACGTATGATTATTTGCAGGAAGCTATTCCCAATTTGTTGATTACCAGTCTGGAGCAATCAAAATATCTACGGGTGATTACCTGGGAGCGTATGCATGATCTGTTAAAACAACTGGGCAAGGAAGATGCGGATATTATCGACAAAGAATTGGGTTTTGAATTGTGCCGCCTGGAGGGTGTTGAAGCCATTATCCTGGGTAGCTTTGTAAAAGCAGGAGATATTTTTGCCACCGATGTGAAGGTTTTGGATGTGCAAAGTAAAAGACTCCTGAAAAGTGCCAGTTCAAAAGGTGAAGGAGTTGGCAGTATCCTCCAAAACCAGATCGATGATCTGAGCCAGGCGATCTCCAGCAGCGTTGGCATATCCGAACAAACCCTTGGCGGTACTCAAATACGTATTTCTAACATTACCACTCCTTCAATGGAGGCTTATAATTATTTCTTAAGGGGAAGAAACGACTATGACAAAATGTACGATGATGATGCCCGAAAATTTCTTGAAAAAGCGGTACAATTAGATTCAACTTTTGCGGTAGCTTATTTATATCTTGCCTGGGCAAATCATAATCTAGGTAATTATGATGAAAGAGATTTCAACTATCAGAAGGCAAAAACATTTTCCAAAAATGCGACAGAAAAAGATCGCTTATATATTGAAGCGCATTATACCAGAGAAATCGAGAAAGACCCTGACAAGAGATTTCAAATTCTTAAAGATATGGCAACAAAATATCCCAAAGATAAAAGGATACATGAAGATTTAGGTCTATATTATGACTCAAAAAAAATGTACGACAAAGCAATCGTCGAGTTTAATAAAGCATTAGCGTTGGATCCGGATTATGGCCCGGTATATAATTGCCTGGCATATTTATACGGCGATCTGGGTAATTTCGAAAAAGCAAATGAATATCTGCAGAAGTATACATCTCTTTTACCAGGAGACGCCAACCCTATTGATTCTATGGCAGAGCTCTATTTAAGAATGGGAAAGATTGATGAGGCGATTGCGAAATACCAAGAAGCCATAGAAGCTAAACCAGGTTTTACTTCGGCCTGGAGACTTGGAATTGCCTATGGTTTAAAAGAGGATTATGTTAGTGCCCTGGATATGTTTGATCAATTTATTGCCACATCCCAATCTCCGGGTATAAAAGCACAGGGATACTTGTTTAAGGGACTCCATCACTATTTAACAGGTCAGATGAAGCAATATCCTGTTGATTTTGAAAAGGGAATAGATCTGTCAAAAACAATAGGATTTGATTTTTATATCGGATTCGTCTCAATGATCAAAGCATGGATTTTTTATGAATCAGGAGAGCTTGAACGAAGCCGGAAACACTATGCCTCCTGGTTGAATTATCGAATGAATTCCCAACCGAAATATGTATCAAACTTTATGGCCAATTATAGTTATTACCTCGGATTAGTATATTTAAAAAAATCTCAGATTGATTCTGCAAGATTCCAAGTGGCCAGGATACAATCATTATTTCCGGATATTACTCCATACGGAAGAGTTCTGGCAAATCTTCGTTATCACTACCTCTATGGAAATGTATTAATGGCAGAAGATTCCCTTGAAAAAGCAATTTCAATTTTTAAGACACAACCGTCACTAGACACACCTTTTAAATTCAGTCTTAACTCTTTTCGTTCCGGCTTTCCTTTCTTTCAGGATGGATTAGCCTTTGCTTATTTAAAAAAAGGTGAACTGGATAGTGCGATAGCAGTCTATGAAAAATTAACTAAACTTGATCCTGAAAGTAAAAACTGGCGTCGGATTCATCCAAAATATCATTACCGCCTGGCTAAATTGTATGAACAAAAAGGCTTGAAAAATAAAGCGATGGGGGAATATAAAACATTCCTTGAAATATGGAAAAACGCCGATGAGGATTTACCGGAATTGATCGATGCAAAAAAACGATTGGCACGATTGATGAATTAGCCGGAGACAGGAGACAGAATAAAAGAAAATTACAATTTCCAAGCCAGCCGGTAGACTGATCCGCCAACTGGCGTGACACCAAATAGCAAATAAATCCGAAATTCGAATCCCGAACTTCCCTCCAAAGCAGACAGGCGAAACAAATCTCAATCACAAATGCTTTTGTACCTCATAAACTAAGATTTGCGGTTTGATTTAACGTTTGACAATGGGATTGGGACATTGAAATATTATTTGCTCTTGGGCATTGGGATTTATTTAGGATCACGTCGAAGGGCGGATTCGCCTACCGGCGAATTTAGGATTTAGATATTAGGATTTCAATTGTGGTTGATTTATTTCTTGAACGGATTTACAATTTCCAATTCCTGTATTATTTGACCATCCTGAAGGTCTTCACTATATAAAATGGTACAGTTATTTTGCAAGGCGGCAGCTATGATTAAAGCATCGTAAAAAGCATACTTCCATCGCTCTACCAATTCCAGAGCCCGATGGTAGAGATCGATCGATGCATAAACCTCACAGATAGGTTCGAGCACGGTAGATAAATAGATCCTGCTGTCTTTATAAGCAATCGGTACCGTAAACTTTCTGGTAGCCACATTCAGAAATTCCTGTATCACCTGGTAACTGATGCATCCAATGCCTTCTTCTAATCCCCGCTTAATAAGTTGGCGCGAAATATTCTGTTTTGCCGGTTGGGAGGCATCAAATGAATAGACTAGGATATTTGTATCCAGAAAATATTTATCTTTCATTGAGCTCTTCCCGGGAAAAACGTCGCCCTGACTGTACATAGTCAAGATGCTTCATGATCAGTGAATAATTATCGGCCTTCGAATTTTCGCTTGCATAGCGTTTTAACCATTTCCTGAATTCGGCATTAAGGGTGGTATTTTGCTTTTTGGCACGCTGACGGGCTTTCTTGATCAACTTTTCTTCAGCACTCAGTGTTATATTTTTATTCATAGCAATTTTTCCTATTGCACGATTATTTTGTACACTACTATAGTGTAAAATATATACTCATATTTTCAAGAAATCAAGAGACTTCTATGAAAAGGTACCGGAGGGGCTATAATAGCATAAATGTATCGAATTAAAAAATCCAAGGAAATTGATTCTCAGAATATATATTCTTATATATGGCCCGGTTCTCTCCATTAATATAATATAGTATCATCTCGATTAATTCGGGACATGAAAAATAAAAATATAAACGGACAGAAGCCGTCGCTCACCTGAAAGGCGAGCACTAGGTCCTCTGTGGTTATTTTTTTACAATACCTGTATAAAAAAGGAAAAGATATGAAAAAAAAACGATGGCCCATTCTGCTTTTAATAGGAACGCTCTTGCCTGCCTGCTCTGATAAAAACTCAAATAGAAATGAGTTGAATCAGCCGGTGTATATTGATGTTCCCTATTTTCAGGACTATGCCGTAAAATACGATTTTGCTGATCCAATGATCACACCCAAAAAGGTGTTCATGGACCGTAATGGGGTGATCCAGATTCTGGCTTCCAACCGCTTATACCGGCCACATTATGGACATTTTCAATATCCGGGAACCCTAGAGCCGGATATCACTTACCGGCCCATGGCCGACAAACATATTAACGATATGGTCCTATATGAGAATCAATTGCTGTATCTGGATAATGAAGCAGTGCTCAGTAATGCCTGGGCGGGAAAGTTATTTTGCAGACATAATATGCCTGCCGCTCATATCCTCAGTGCCGGATCGCACTTATCATTCATGATCTCCAATGGGAAAAAATTGTTATATCTCAAAGACTCGGAAATCCTGTGGGAAGGATCTTTAAAAGACAGCCAAATATTATCCATAAAATACAATCAAGCAGCCAGCGAATTTCTGATACTGGGTGAAAATCAGCTGCTCTCTTTTGCGGTTAAAAATAACTCACTCCACCCCTTGGTTAAAGGCGACCATTTCACCTGTTTTGAGAGCCTTGATCAGGGGAAAACAATCATTATCGGAACTTCGGACGGTTATCTTGAATGGGACAGAGAACAGGATAAAACCGGCAAAATTAACAACCAGCTTCCCTGGCCGGAATTGACGGTCATAACAGAAATTAACGGTCACCTATGGTTCGGATCCGGCAAAGGGGTCTTTATGCTCCGTGAGGACGGTAAGTTCAATTACTACTATGGGAAACGCTGGCTGCCGGGTAATGTCATCATCCATATATCGGAAGGCCCGGATAACAGTGCCCTGATCCTTACCGATAAAGGGTTGGGACATATCCTGTTCAGGCAAATGACCCTGGAAGATAAAGCGATGATCTATGAAAAGCAGGTCCGTCAGCGGCATATCCGCTACGGCATCAACAGTAATATTACCCGCCTAAAAAATCACGATTTGTCCACGGCCGAAAACTCAGTGGCCGATAGTGACAACTTGTGGACAGGGATGTATTTAGGCAGCCAGTTATTTCGCTATCTTGTCACCGGATCGGCAGAGGCGAAACAGAATTGTTATGAGGCCTTCGAGGCCATGGAACGTATGCATACCATCAATGGGATTGAGGGACTCTTCGGCCGCTCTTTTGAACGCCGGGGCTACCATCCTTTCAGAAAAGAATTTCGTTCCTATGTGGATCATTTTTGGTATGACGGCTATCAGGGAACTGTCAGCTGGCGACAGGCCGATGATCCGGAATGGGATTGGCGGGCATCCGCCAGCAGTGATCAGACTGTCGGGCAGATGTTTGCGCTGACATTGATCGCTGAGTATATCGATGATAGCGATTGGCGCAACCGGGCCATCCAATTGCTTGATGGATTGATGACCTATATTGTCAAAAACAATATGTGTCTGATCGACTATAACGGGAAACCAAGTTTATGGGGACGCTGGCAGCCTGAGTATGTGAACCGTTTTGAACCAATGATTGGTGATCGTAAAATATGTTCATCAAATATTATCGCCTTTTTACAAACAGCCTATTATTTTACCGGGAAGGAAATTTTCAAAGAAAAGGCCTTTGAATTAATCGAGAAACACGGCTATCTGGAGAATCTGATGCGTCCGTTCAGTGAGATTGGTCCGGCTCCGGAAGATGCCGACGGTTGGAGTAAAATGCTTTCGGAAGAATGGAATCATTCCGATGATGAAATGTATTTTCTGGCTTACTGGGGATTGTTTCCCTATGCCTTTAATGACAGTTTAAAAGAAAAATATAGTCAGGCCATCAAAGATCACTGGCTGGCCGAACGTGCGGAGAAAGACGCACTTTGGAACTTCTGCTATGCCATGACCGGTGCGACTGAATTCGACCTCGATGAATCTATCTGGCATCTCAAAGAATTTCCTCTTGATATGATCCAGTATGAGACAAAAAACAGCCACCGGAAAGATATTACATTTGTGGAGCCCAATTTCCGGGGACAAACGACTACAGAAGTATTGCCGCCGGATGAACGCCCGGAGCTGAAACATAACCGCAACCTGTTTACACTGGATGCGGGAGACCGGCAGAGTGAATTAAGCGCTGGTGATACTTTCCTTCTACCGTATTGGATGGGCCGTTTCCTGGGAGTAATTAAAAATTACTAATCTGACCTATTTATAGCGCAGCCCAAAGCTACAAATAAATTATTCATTTATCACTTCATTTGAAGAAAGTTTTTACACAAAATATCAGGTATAGAATTTCTTATATTTCTTGTCACTTTGTTATATAGAAGAATAATATCGAAGAAATCAAGACTCTAAACTTTTCATAATTTAATCTGTCACTAATTTTTAAAGTCACATATTCTAATAATTTTATCCTCGTAAAGGATAAATTATTGTAAAAAAGAACATTCATATACTAACATCCCATCCTCGTAGAGGATGAATTATTGGTGGTAATAGTAGGTTTATTTCAGAAATGGAGACTAAAATGAAACCAGGTGTCTATACCCAATTATACACCCATATAGTTTTTGCTGTTAAATATAGAGATAGGTTATTAAAAAGGGAATCCCGACCGGAAGTTTTCAGCTATATCAGTGGAATCATCAGTAATAGAAAGCACAAATCCATAATTATTAACGGTGTTTCCGATCATATTCACATCTTAATTGGATTAAATCCGAATGATAAAATTTCCGACCTTGTTGCAACAATAAAACGAAGTTCTTCCATGTTTATTAATCAACAGAATTGGTTTAGAGGGAAATTTCATTGGCAGGATGGTTACGGAGGTTTTTCTTATAGCCGATCACAGTTAGAGAATGTATATCGATACATAGAAAATCAGGAAACTCACCACAAAAAACAAAGCTTCAGGCAAGAATATATCAAACTGCTGGAGAATTTTAAAATAGAATATAATGAAAAATATTTATTTGAATTTTTTGATTAAATTTCAAAAAACATTTCAGTAGATATATTAAATATTCAATTATGAATCCTCTACAAGGATTAAATATTCTTTGGTTACCTTTTTTCTACAATAATAAAACCTCTACGAGGTTAATATTCTTATTTGTTCTAATCGCCCCGGCGTTTCTCTGATCCATGATTAACAAAATTTTTATAAATAATAGCATTGACCACAGCGGTATCCTAATGTTATTATTGAAATTATCTAAAACTTGATTCATTCACTTCAATAATGTGCAACTGATATATATATTAATGATTAGAGCTTTTACTCCGTATAAATGGACATAACATCAATAATTACATGAGGTTGCTTCGTCACTCTTTCTTCGTGACCAGCAATGACGATATTGTGGCCGTCATTGCGAGTCCAGACAGATCGGGAAAGCAATCTATACAATTTTTACGTAGTTAATGACATAATCATATATATTATTATAAGTATTTGTTTTTATTAATATTATAATTACTCGGTGTACTCTGTGGTTAATAACTCAGGTTATCAGCCCTCTGGCTGACTAATTATCTCTTTATCACCCACACATCCGAGATATGCGAAAATTGCGACCAGCGCAGATGGGATTCTTCCGGCCGGTCAAAACTTACCCGCATTTTACCATCCCGGGTGATATGTTTGGGGATAACAAACTCTTTAAATTCACCCATACCTTTATTATAAAGGATCGGTTCTAAACGTTCCCCATCGATCCTGATCAGGGCATCCCCGAGACCACAGACGCGGATGATATAACGGCCATTAAAATCAAGATTCTTATATTCCAAAACCGGTTCCCACTGAAATAACTGGGAGGATAACCTGGCCCGGCTATAACCATTATCCCACCAGGCAACATCACAAGCATCATATTGGGTCGTCAGAACGCGGGGACTGCTTTCAATATTGGAAATATTATCATAATAATTCCCTTTTCCCGGATTCTCCCAGGTTCTGATCACCTCCAGCCGGGCTATTTTCTCTTCCTCGTTTTTCATTTTCCTTATCTTGGTAAACTCGTCTTCCAGCCACCAGCGATTGTTCAAAGGATAATTAACAAAATCCAGGATACAACCCCGCTGTGCATTAGCCGCCTGGTATTTGGGTACACTGGTCTGCAATCCGATCAAATGGAAAAGTTTATCACAATACTGCACAATTTTGGTATGAAGATCCCGGTTTGTGGGTGCCGTATCGGCTTTATTGACGATGGCCAGGGCCTGGTCCATGGCTTTCTCCGCTCCGATTTCTCCTGTCCGGGCTAAAATCATATTGGCCTGTTTTTCCAATCCCTGCTCATAGTTCTTTCTTCTGCGCTGATAGGTATCATAATAGGCACGCAACACCAATTGCAGCCAACGCCAATTTCCCTGCAGTTGCGGATTATCTTTTTCCAGGTTTTTCCAAAAGGCGAAGGTGGTTTCGATTCCGCCGTTTCCCATGATGGGACCGACCCAGTTTTGTTCCAATGCCAGTATGCCATCCGCCGCCGGTTCAGCTATATCCGTACCAAAGAAGAAACAGCAATACTCCAGTAAGATTTGCTGCACCTCCCGTTGCATATCCCAACCACGCATGCTCCAGATAAATTTATTGACATCATCATGACAGCCGTCGGAATAGGTCAGGAAACCATCGGTGAATGGGGCATAGGTAGCATGAATTTTTGCATAATAATTCGGTTGTGGATTGATGCCTTCTCGTCCTATCGTCAGCATATAGGCCTGATCCCAGTTTAACACCGGAAATTCACAACGAACATTATGGGTAATATCCGGATACTGACGATGGCGGTATTTCGCGGGCAGGCGATGGCGGGTGTCCGCTATAGATGGACTGCTCGGCCCCGAGACAATACCTCTCAGCCAATCCGGTTCATACTGATCAAGATAAGTATAAAAATAGTCGATTTGCTCGGCACTGAATCCCTGCAATGATATCCAGACGCCTGCCCGCGGATGGAATTTTACCAACCGTTCCGATAAATCTTTTAAAAACGGCATCACTTCTCTGGGATGATTATTTCCGGGATCGCCGCCGGGGAAAAAGACCTCATCCAGTCTGGGACATTCTTTGTAGAATTGCTCGTGCGTATCCAGCATATCTTTTCTTTTTTCGCTGTCGGTCAGATTAAAAGTAGCCGGTGTCCAGACCCAATAATCAATATCATAGGAGGCGCAGATCTCACCCATGCGGATATTCATTTCCTCCCTGGGAATGGGCATATGCACACTATCATCTTCCTTACCGAAGGGAATATTTTCAATGGCATTGGTACCGAATAAAACCAGCTCCCGAATATATTGCTCATATTGACGAACATCCCAGGCATCATAGGAATTCGCCGTATTCCGATATCCCAGCTGGTGCCCCCGAATCGATTGCATTGGTGAAGAGGCCGCATCCAGCGGGTCATTCAGATACGCGGTATTTGGGCGCATTTCCATCTGGCGCAGAAGATAACCGATCCCGAACACCGTCGCCCGGCTATCCGCGCCGATAATCCAAATGATAGGCTGTCCCCCTTTTTTTACTGTCAATACCCGGAATCCTTCCGGTTTATACTCGGGATGGTGATCGACAGCTCTCTGGGGTACTGGTTCTCCATACAACCGTTTATCACCGGAAAGGGCAATAGCCACAAGGACATTCTTTTTAAATTTCCAATTCTGAGCCTGCTCCCAGACAAGGGATGTTCGAATCTTGACTTCTTCCTGTAATATCCGCACCAATGTTTCCTGAACGGGCGGTTTTATATTGGGCGATATAAGAATCGCGACATCAGTCATCTCAATTCTTTGCGCCTGTAGTCCCGAGCAAAAAACGATGAGAACTACGATGAATACATTCAAGACTTTCATTTTATTCCCTTAATTTAACTGTGATATTGTAATTATAAACCACGAAGCGCACGAAGGTAGCAAAATCTATTCCCCCTTAATAAAGGGGGTTAGGGGGTTGTTTATAAATAACATAGACCATTTTTATATCCCCCTTAGTCCCCCTTTTCCAAGGGGGAGACAGATCCCTTTTTTATCAGCCAAACTTCGGAAACAATCGTTCCCCATCCGCCCGAATTGCGCCACTGTTCGATTGTGACCCTGTCACCGGCAGCTACATCCGGCGCTTTTTCCAGACGGATGATCAATTCGCTATCCTTGATGGTAGATGGTGGAATATCGAACGTAAAAAAATCGCTCATCTGTAAGGGAAGTTCAAGATTTTCAGCCAGGACCATATCATCAGCATAGATCGTTTGACTCTTTTGATTCATGCGATGAGCATAGCGTTCCTGATACCAGGGTCTGACGAATGTAAAACGAATGTAATATTGGGCGGTCGGATCAAGATCACGGTAATGGAAGGTCACGCCCTGATTTTCATCCTGGGTAAAGTGCATCGAACGCTGACTAGGTCGGTTGCCCTCCGAGAGCATTTCACCCACATACGGTTGACCATGATCATAGGGATAGCCAAAAGTTACATTGGGCGCAGAATTATAGGTTCCCAGGTTATTATAAAATCCACCCTCACCGGGATTTTCATAATCGATAATCATCTTCAGAAGCTCTTCCCTCCCCGCTCCCTTTTTCTTCTTCGCTCTTTCCAACTGGCGTTTTAGCCAGCCAAGTCCGATAAAATCGTGATCCAGGTTAAAATAGCCATCGTTACGGACACCAAAAAGCGTATTACTTTCTTGCCCCAAACGCCCGGCCTCCTCCCGCAGCGTAATCATCCCCTCCGTTTCCTTAATATCATTAATCCAGACTAACATCTCATTGATCGCACTATCACTAATATTACTTATTGATGCTTCCCGGATGTAATTTTCAATCCGTGCTTGTAAGGCCATTTGTTGACGGACGGCCCGTTGTACATATTTATCCAGAACTGCTTTTTGCATATACATACGCCATAACCAATTCGGGGTCATTAATTCCCCGGGCATTTTATTCCCTGCTTTTTTAACAAGGTTATAACAGGCATCAATGCCCGTTTTCTCAGGCAAGGGTGTTCCCTCTTGTTCTTCCAGGTTTTCCTCCAGCAGGAATAGGGCCTCAGCCATATCAGGTGCAGCTTCCGGCCCAAACCAGGTCAGGCAGTATTCGTCAACCACTTCCTGTATGGTCATCCGCGGTGACCATAGTAAGCGCTGCCACATCCACTGGTTAAAATGATCATGGTGCCCGCTGGAGTGGGTAATATCACCGACACCATAAGGCATCAGGTCATTAAATACACGGTAATAATATTTGGGCCAGGCGTAAAAAGTAAGACGATTATATACCATGGTAAGGAACAGATCCGGCCGGCGTTCATAGATCTCATGACTCCAGTGCGGCGGAAGGTCACCACGCCGGTCTGCCCGGGGATACATCTGAATATACCCATGTTGGGCATATTTCCAGTGGGTGATTTCATTATAATAGACCAGAGCATGGCGGGGGGGCAGTTGATGAAGAATTTCTTTGGGGTATAATCCATACGGTCCGAATCCCGGATACCTGAACAGATCCATGCGGTGGGTCTGACGGTGCCCCGGCTGCCAGGAGGTCGCATCGGAACCAGGGCCATATCCCCAGGCCCATAACCAATCCCGTGGTTTTTCCTGCAAATAAGCAAAAATGGCATTATCATCATCATTGTCAAATTTCTGATTGGTAAAATAGATACGGGTCGTGGGATGGTATCGATGAATAATGTGGGCCATTTCCTCCACTAGTTTTATAAAGGTTAGACCATAGGGATCGCAGCGGTCACATTCACACCCTCCCCCGTCCCCGCCATGGAATTTGATCAGATCATACGTCGGACTGTCTTTAAATTGTTGCTCACATTTATTTAACATAAACTCCCGTGCTTCCGGGATGGAAGGACAGACATAGCCCACCCGGCCGATCGATTCTGAGGCATTCCATTCGGCGGGTAAATTGCTACCCCCGGTATTCGCGCCAAATCCACCCTGGGTCATCAGGCCAAACGATTTGATAAAATCAAACATCGGGCCTGGGGCTACATTAAAGATATTAGCCCCGGCCAGGGCATAATCCAGTATCACCCGTTGTGTTTCCGCTACCGTCCAATCCCGCACATGGGCCAGGTTCTTTGCCACATGGCTCTGACCAAACTGGGTACCTCTGATCTCAAAGGCAGGAGCGGTTCGGATACCCCAATCGTCAGGTATGTTGATGACGCCATTTTTTATACGAAACCGGCGCAGCATCTCGCCGACGGCATAAAGACAACCTCGCTCATCCACACCTGCGGCAACAAGAATTTGATTTCTTTCCCAGGGAATCATTGTAAGCAGAAATCCCTCAGGTCCCGGGTCCAGACTGGTCAACATTGGAATACGGTGAATATCAAATTGATTTCTTATCTCGTTGTGATGTTCCGGTATCCCCAGCAAAACCAGTAACACATTAGATTTAAGCGGGTCTGATTTCTCCCCCAATTCGATACGCGTATTGGGGACACCGGATTCTATCAGGCGGTCGACCAAGAGCCGGGCGGTATTTTTTTCAACCGCACCAGCGTTTTTTCCGGTTCTGACCACCATAGCCGTATAGCTGCCGGCAACGACCGTAGTGACGAAACTGTTGGAAATAATTAAAAGGAAAATGAAAGAAATAAGAAATATTACCAACCGATGGTGATAATTGGGATGCTTTATGAACGTGTTTTTTCTGCTCATTGATACCGTTCCTTAACCCCCGGGAGGGGTGTTTATTTTAGTATCCGGAGTCAAAAATGTAAAAATCTTTTAATATTTATGCCAATCAAATTCCAAATCAAATCCCAATGCCCAATGTTCCCATGTCGAGGAATTATTGGCCGTAGGGGTGAAGCATTCCTAGTAAGATCTTTTAAAATTATGGTTGACTCTTGCTTGGAATGCTTCACCCCTACGGCACCATTAAATTATTTACCCCATTTAATGGGATTATTGATAATATATTTACTAATGGCATAATATTCTTTTTCATTACGGATGATATGTTCATAATAACCACGTTGCCATATTTTTAAACCAGGTGTGCGGCGAATTTGGTTTATTTTACGGGTTGTGATGGATGAAAAATTTTGTATAATTGCCGGGATGGATCCGGGTGTTGTTCCGTTAAACCGTGATTGTGGTTGATTTTTCATATGATATCGTCGTAGTAGGGGCGAAGCATTCCAAGCAAAATTTGACCAAAATAGCGACAGATCTTGCCGGGAATGCTTCGTCCCTACTACGGCACAATTGTAATCATTTTTATCCGTTAAAAAAATAATCCCATGGAAATGATCGGGCATAATTTGAAATTCAAACAATCGTGCGTTTTTAAAATGATTTGGTATATTTCTCCATTTTTGAATGACAATTTGTCCGAACAAATTTATTTTCATTTCGCTTTCTATAATCTTACCAAATAAATGAAAGCGCTGAAAGGTACACAAGGTAATAAAATATGCACCCGGTTGTGTATAATCATAACCTCTCAATCTAATTGATCCCCGTTTAAACATGATTGTTTCTCACATCAAATTTCTAACTATTACTGATCAATTAGCGTGCCAGTGGGAGATCAGATATTGATGCGAAAAAATTTTTTCTCTGAAATTGAGTAAAAAATTAGATTATGTTAAATCATGGATAATTCTATACCATAAAGACTCATCGGGACTAAATCATTCAAGATTTAGCAAATAACAAATCAAACCCCAAATCCAAAGATCTCAAATTTTAGGTTGAAAATTGAGTCATTGGGACTACATTTGGAATTGGGATTTAATTGTAATTTGGAATTTATTTCGGATTTCGGATTTAGAATTTCGAATTTCAT
>CAZBBC010000018.1:0-32759 GCA_964489835.1 uncultured Calditrichota bacterium | reverse complement strand
CCGGACTGGCTGTTAAATTCCGATAGCTATATTTCTTATGTAAAGATAAGCGACGATCAAACCTCGGTTGATATCGGCAACGGTTTAATCAGCCGTCGATTGATGCTTAACCCGAATGCGGCCACAATCAGTCTTAAACATCTGATCAGCGGCGAAGAATTCGTCCGTTCGATCCGTCCCGAAGCGGCGGTTGAAATTGATGGAGTAACATGTACCATTGGCGGACTGACCGGACAGGCGGTGCATAATTATATCCTTCCCCAATGGCTGGACAGCATGGCAGCGGAGCCGGCTTCGTTTAAATTCACTAAATACAGCACTGGACTGATTAAAGAACGATTTGCCTGGAAAAAACGACGGGAGTGGATGCCTGCAGATCTTCCCTGGCCGCCGCCGGGAAAATCATTCACCCTTCATTTTAAAGCCAATCAACAGACGATCAATAGTCTTCATACCGGAGAAAGCGGAAAAATCACTTCAAACCTCGAATACCTGACTGCTATATCAATCGATGTGATTTATAAAGTCTATGATGGTCTACCCCTGATCTCAAAAATGATGATCATTCACAACAATTCCGACCGGACCATCACCATCAATCGCTTTAAAAATGAGATCCTGGCCGTGGTAGAACCGGAAAGTCCGGTCGGGACTCTGCAAAACTGGCGTCTGCCAAATATGACTATCGAGACTGATTATGCCTTTGGCGGCAGTGTATCAGAAGAGAGTTACCTGGGTAAAAGTGTGTTCTGGAATACGGATTCTCTGTATACCACACAGGTCAATTACGAGCGTAAATCGCCCTGTCTTCTGGAATGCCAGCCGCAATACGGACCGGCGCAGGAACTGGCGCCCGGGGAGTCATTGGAATCTTTCCGGGTATTCGAACTCCTTCATGACAGCTGGGATCGTGAGAGAAAGGGTCTGGCGGTGCGACGAATGTACCGCACCATCGCTCCCTGGATCACCGAAAATCCGGTGCTAATGCATGTCCGCCAATCAGATGACGAATCCATAAAACGAGCCATCGACCAATGTGCAACCGTTGGGTTTGAAATGGTTATACTGACCTTTGGCAGTGGCTTTAATATCGAGGATGAGAGTGAAGAAAATCTGCACAGATTAAAAAAATGGGCGGATTATGCCCATCAAAAAAACATTGCCCTGGGCGGATATTCTTTGCTGGCCAGCCGCAAAGTAGGCGGCGGAAATGACGTGGAAATGCCTCCCGGACAGAAACCACGGTTTAATCATTCTCCCTGCCTGGAAAGCGATTGGGGACGGGATTATTTCCGCAAATTATATCAATTCTTTAAAACGACAGGTATGGATATTCTGGAACATGACGGATCCTATCCCGGGGATATCTGTATTTCTGCCAATCATCCCGGGCATCAGGGCTTACAGGATTCACAGTGGAACCAGTTTGTAAAAATCCGCGATTTTTACCACTGGTGCCGGTCGAAAGGTATCTATCTAAACGTCCCGGACTGGTATTTCCTGAACGGAAGTAATAAGACCGGGATGGGTTACAGGGAGACCAACTGGTCGCTGCCGCGTAAACAGCAGGAGATCATCGAACGACAGAATATTTATGACGGCACCTGGGAAAAGACACCTTCGATGGGCTGGATGTTTGTTCCCCTGACACAATACCATGGGGGAGGTGCTGTCGCCACCATCGAGCCTCTGCATGAACACCTCGACCATTACGAGCAGCGGCTGGCTAATCTGTTTGGCGCTGGGGTGCAGGCCTGTTACCGGGGCCCGCGTCTCTACGATACCCCGGAAACGAAAAATATCGTAAAAAAATGGGTGGATTTTTACAAGAAATACCGTCCAATCCTTGATTCCGATATTATTCACGTTCGCCGCCCGGATGGCAGGGATCTGGATGGTATCCTGCACGTCAACCCGACATTGAATACCAAAGGCCTGGTGATGATCTATAATCCTACGGATAAAAGGATTAAAAAAGAAATTACCCTGCCCCTTTATTATACCGGATTAACCGATCAGGCGAGTATCCGGGTGACGAATGGTGAACCGGTGTCCTATTCATTAAACCGTGAATACGAGATCACTATACCTGTGGAAGTTGACGCACATGATCAGATTTGGGTTATTGTTGAAGAGTAGATATATTAATCCCAATGACCAATGTCCAATGTCAAATGCCAAATCAAGTCCAAAATCCCAATGTCCAATCAGATCAACCCGATAGGACATTTCGTCATCCGGCTCATTTCAGAAAAACCATTTTACGCACCTGCTGATATTCCCCGGCAGTGATTCTGTAGAAGTATATACCGCTAGGCAAATTTTGGGGCTTGAACTGAACCTCATGGGAACCTGCAGGCATTTTTCTATTGAGTAAGGATTCTATTTTTTGTCCGAGTGTATTATATACTTCGAGAATTACCTTATCTGTTTTTGGTAATGTAAATGTGATTTGTGTTTGTGGATTGAAGGGGTTGGGGTAATTTTGGTATAAGGCAAAGCTGCTTATTATAGTCCCAGCATCGGCCGTTAGAGCAGCCGGATCTTGCTGTATAAAAACCGAAAACGTATCGCTCCAGAATAAACGCTCATCACTAAAAATATCCAGTCTGAAGCGGGTATAAGTATTAGCGGGAGAATTGGCTTTAATAGAGATAAATTGATTTTTATCACCAAGCATAGTTTCGTTCGGCTGAATATCCCCATAATACATTATGTTCTGAGGATTGATCGTACTGCTGAATGTATCCAGCAGTACAAACTTACTACTGACATTTAGTGCACTGCTGACCATACCTTCATTTTTTAAGGTAAATTGAAAATTCAGGCCATTACCAGGATTGGGAATTGTATCCCCTGAAGTAATTTCGTAATGATCAAGTGTCAACGGTCCGATGGTGGTAAAATAACCGTTACAGGGAAAATTATTCTGATATCCGCCGCTGATATCTTCGACGATTAATGTGCTGGAAAAGTTCTTCTCAAATGAAAGCGGACCCAGCTGTCCGCAATAGAATCCGTCTCCGGCCAGACTATCATGGTGTAAACCATCATCAAATAACGGAAAGGTTTCGACCTCAACACTATCACTGCTGGTAATCTGCAGAATAAGATTTACATCATGTGCAAAAGGATTATACAGGTCTGTACTGACAATAATTGAGTCACTGCCTGCCTTCAGAAATTTTCTACTGAAGTGAACATTTTTCGGCCAGGCATTGGGATCTTTCCATTCAGCCAATATGGAATAATCTGCGCCATTGAGAACGGCCAGATTGCCGCTGTAACTGTACCCCCAGCCACTGTAAGTGGCCATTACACTTGTATCACATTCAACCCCGATATAGTAATCGCCCGGTGTTAAACCAGATACCATCATCATTTTATCCGAAGCGGTACTGGTATCGGCATAATCGGCATTGTTTCGAAAGGCAAATCCGTCTTTTTTGATATACAAATTAAAGGGCTGGTTGTCATTACCGTCCAGGCTCACCTTTAAACTATCATCTCCCGGCAGGATCCGAACCATGAAATGATGACATTGTCTATCACCGATTTTAGTAAAAGCTGGTGCATTGTCGGATGTGTTCTTATCCATTATACGTAATTCGCCATTGGCTAATGTAGATTTCAGCTGTGGCATACCAAAACCATCGATAGCATACTGCAGGATCGCCGCCATCAGTTCAAGACCTTCTCCGCTGAAATCAAATTCCGGATGCGAACCGATTACGACAATACGGCCGCTATGATCGACCTTTTTATAGGCCCAACAACTGATTTTATTGTGCATGCCGGAAATAGCCGGATAGTCGTATCTGAGTAACGCTTCTGTTTCCGGTGGATAACTTTTCTTTTCATCGGCATACATCCCGCCGCCATGGGTGATATTGGCTATATAGCCGTCATTTCCAAAGTCGAAATAATTCAGTAAGGGAGAATCCGGTGTGATAAAATGGCCGGTAAGGGTTGACGTATTTAAACCTGTTTGTGTAGTATATCCCGGCCAGATCCCGTAACGGACGGAAGAAGCCAGGATTGCCCCGGAACAGGATCCCGTATAACTACCGCCGTTTGCAAAAAACTGACGAATACGGTCTTTGCCTGTTTCCCCAAGTGACGGTGCATGCAGCCCACCGCAGTCCAGGCATTTCGCACCATTCGTATATATAACCCGAAACCGCGGTGCACCGTCCGGATAAAGCAAAACCCCATTTTCATCATCCAGATTAGAAACCATGAGACTGTTCTGCCGGGCTGCATCCTCTGTTGCGATAAATTCCATAGAAAGGTTCAAATATTCCCGCGCCGCTAAAGACTGACGTGAGATCAAATCGACGCCACCATCCATAAAAATATCTTTGTAGTAACCCTGTGAAAAGATTTTATTTGCGCTCAGCAAGATTACCATAAAAATCAATAATACTAATTTTGTTAATTTCATTATATATTACCTCCTTTTAGCGGTCAGGAGATTTAAGAAAACTTATTCTCAGTTGCATATTATCAAGGCTAATGAATCAAGCCGGGTATAAAATTCAATAGAAACAATAGACTAGATCTGTGATCTCTGTGGTTTATGCTATTATAGCCAAAAACTTTGTTTTTTTAGCAAAATTTTTACAAACTGAATATATTCATTTAACGCAGAGACCGCAGAGATTTTTTTATAGTACATTTTTTAATTCGTGAAAATTCGTGTCAGTCTTCGCCTGCCTGCCCGGCCTGCCCGGCGCAGACGTGGCTATGACGGGATCCGGCTTCGACGGATAATTCGTGGACTGCTTTTCTTTGTTTGCAGCCTCAGGCTGCGGTATGAATAGGTCAGGTTAGGCAATATCGTCTTTAAATAAGTTAATCCTGAAAATCCTATTATCCTGTTTAAATTCAATTACACAAAAAGTAGATCATACTATTTTATTAGCAGCATCTTACGGGTTTGCAAATAATTTCCCGCTTCTAATTTGTAAAGATACAGCCCGCTAGCCAAATCAGTAGCATCCCAGGTGTATTTGTAATTTCCTGCCTTCAGTTTTTCCGATACCAGCGTGGCCACTTCCTGCCCCAGCAGGTTGTAGATTTCTAAAGTGACGAATTCTGACTTTGGAATGTTAAATTCCACGGTTGTAACAGGGTTAAACGGATTGGGATAATTCTGATTGAGTACAAATTTAGATATATTTTTATATGATATCGATTCAATCGATGTGACCCACGGCGCTGTAGCCAAACCTATACCGTCTGCGGCCGCACCATAATCATAGTATAAGAAATACTGATTCTCATGTAAGGCAACAGTGGCGCCTTCAAACCAGCCATTTATTGTTAACGGATCACTTAAATAGGTAAGGATCGGATTACTTGCATGCTTATTCCAGTGTATTCCATCATCACTTGTCGCATAACAAATATCTCCGCTTATCGGAGAGGTGGTACTACCATTATACAACATTTCCCAACCGGATCCGTTTTTAATGATCCCTGCCCCCCGAATCGACCCATTATCATAAGCATCCGGACCTAATTTTAACACCGGATCGCTTTCAGCGAAAGGCGCGGAAGTCGTAGAGAGATCATCCCATTTCACCCAGGTTTGCCCGTTATCATTTGAAATAGCCAATCCAATTTGCATAGCTGCGGTGCCGCTCCAGTCATGTCCACCCAAGTAATACATATACAAACTATTGCCTTCAACTAAAATGCTCATTGGTGAAATATTTCCATCATCCCACTCACCACTAATTCCGGTTGTAAATAAAGTATCATTGCTGCGGTTCCAGGGGCCATGGGGATTTGTCGCGCTTGCAACACTAATAACTTTACCGGGTTGAAATGAAAATGTTTCTCTTCCGGAGTAATATAAATACCAGGCACCGGAGTCATAAAAAAGAAGACCGCTGCTGACTGATGAGGCATCAAAGCCTGTTGAATCACCCCATAAAATAGGATTGGAAGTGCTTTTTGTATAATTAAAACCATCTGTAGAAATGGCCAGACCCATTGATACAGGAGCTGCTGGATCGGCAATACCTACATAAGTAACATAAAACGTGTCGTTTATTACCGAGACACAAGAAAACCATGCACCAAAATAATCCCACGAACCGAGCGTTCCTTTACCGATCACCGGATTTCCTTCCGCATAAACAGTAAAGTTGGGTTGAGCCATCAAGTAACCGCCGAAAAAGAACACCGATGGCATCATTAATTTGAAAAATTTTTTGATGAATAACATTAGACATCTCCTTTCATAAAAAGACAAACATCAAATTTATTTGCTTATATAACGGAATTGATCAGGCTTATCAAATCTGTCAAATGGTCTTTCCTTGATAACAAGCAAAGAATTAATATTCTCATGATTCATCCTCTTGATATAATACAATGGTGAGATTTCAAGAGAATAGTATAAATTACTTCTGCGAAAATCTAACACGCATTGCGCATTCTTTAACACTCATCTTGCATTCAGGAGCAAAATTAAAATTTGACTGCATAGATTGCTGGAACTGTTCTGCCCCGATACCCGATTTACCAAATGTTAAAAAATGAGAGTATAGGTAGAGGTAAATCTATAAGTAATAATTTAGTGCGGGTCTTTGATATACTCTGAAGGAAGCTGGCCAAACTGAGATCTGAAACTTCGCGAGAAATAGGACAAATTATTAAATCCACAGTCATAAGCAACCTGTGAAATATTGCCCACCTTTTGGTCCAATAATAGTTTGGCGTGAAGTAGGCGTCTGGTGCGGATAAAGAGACTGGGTGTTAAACCGGTTAAACTTTCTAGCTTACGTATGAGTTGAGAGTGGCTAAAACCGACATCCCGGGCCAATGATGCGATGCTGTAGTCTGGTTCTGCAAGATGTGCATCCGTAATGGAATTAATTTTAGATATAAATACTTTGTCTGCCGGCGTTACTCCCACATTATCCGAAACAAGTTGTTGTGTTTTCAGGTAATGATTTCGCAACTTCTCTCTTTGTGTAATTAAATTATTTATCCGTACCCGTAACTCATCGGCATCAAAAGGTTTGGTAAGATAATCGTCAGCACCGGTTTGCAGGCCATCAATCTTATCTTCCGTCGTCGCTTTGGCCGTTAACAGGATAAACGGGATATGGCTGGTGCGTTCGTCCGTTTTTATTTTTTGACACACTTCAAATCCATCCATCCCCGGCATCATTACATCACTAATAATCAGATCCGGGATTTTTTTTATCGCTAATTTTAGCCCTTCCTTCCCTTCGCCGGCCTCAATAATCCGGAAAGAGGATTCCAGATGCCCACGAATATAAAAACGTACATCAGGATTATCTTCGATGATCATGATTAGAGGTGATTTTTTCCTGGCTTTTGGCCGGACATTTCCTGCTTCTACGGTTTCATATAATAACTCATCTTCAAATTTATATGAGGAAGGAGGTGCAGAATTAATTATTTCCAGTTCATTCAAATGTCCTTGGCCCAATGGCAGGCTAACGATGAAAGTAGTCCCTTTGTCGATTTTACTCTCAACAGTAATTTGGCCATGATGTAATTCAACCAGCTCCTTTGTTAAGGCAAGCCCAATGCCACTGCCCTCATGTCCCCGTATGGTAGAATCATCCGCCTGATAGAACCGGTCAAAGATATGAGCGGTTTTTTCAGGAGGAATATAGGAACCGCTGTTTGTGACAATGATTTCTACGAAATCGGAATTCGGAATTCGGAATTGGGAATTTTTCTCTTTACACCCCCCTGTCTCCCCCCTTAATAGGGGGGACGAAACTTTTTTCCCCTTAGTAAACGTCGAAGATTCACCGACTGGCGGAGGGGATTGAGGGGGGTGTTTTATTGCTACACAAACTTTCCCCCTCTCTGGTGTAAATTTGAAGGCATTGGAGAGCAGATTATTCATGATCTTTTCTATCTTATCCCGGTCCGCATATACACTGATCGATTCGTCTTCAACGACAAAATCGAGATTAATTTTTTTTATCTTCGCTAATGACTCAAAAGACTGGACATATCCTCTGAGTAGTTGTGCGATACGTTCCTCCCGGACTTGCAGAGTCATGCCCCCCGACTCCAGACGAGACAGGTCCAATAATTGATTGATCAGCCGGAATAAGCGGTTCGCATTGCGCTGCATCATTTGTAAATCCTGCTTTAGATCACGGTCGCGCAGCTGTGGCAGCCATTTTTTAATCGGCCCGAGGATAAGTGTGAGTGGTGTACGGAATTCATGAGAAATATTGGCAAAAAAACGCGATTTCATGTGATCAATTTTCTGCAGATTCGCCGAATACTCATGTTCCAGGGCTAACTGGTGTTTCAGATGCTGCCGTTTGAGATCATATTTACGTAGGGAATAGAGCAAGATCAGGAGTATTATTACATAAATAAGATAAGACCAGGTCGTCCGCCACCAGGGCGGTGTTACAATAATACGTAGCGTTGTTCCTTTTTCATTCCAAATGCCGTCGTGGTTGGTTCCCTTAACCCTAAATACATAGTTCCCCGGAGAAAGATTTGTATAGGTTACATCATGTTTGTTTCCGGAATAAAGCCATTCCTCATCGAATCCTTCCAATTTGTAGGCGTATTGGTTTTTCCCGGGATTTGTAAAGTCCAATGCAGCAAACTCAAAAGCGATAACTTTATCTTCATGGGAAAGACATATTCTTCTGATCTGGGTAATCGCTGTATCGAGTCTCACTTCTTTATTAAACCTTTTAAAACTGGTGATTACAATTGGCGGCAAACTGATGTTATCTTTAATACTGTCCGGATGAAAACAAGTAAATCCTTCATTACCTCCAAAAAACATTAAGCCATCATGATAAACACATACGTTTGGCTTAAATCGACCAGGTTGCAGCCCATCGTCTTTATTAAATCTTTTAGTAGATCCGTCTCGTGGATTATACTTTATCAATCCTTCGGTAATGCTGATCCAAAGATTTCCCTGATAATCTTCCAGAATACCACAAATATTTCTTATAAATGATCCATCATTGGGTGTAACAAATTTAAAAGTATTGTCATATCTATTGAATTTATTGATGCCTGCTACAGTGCCAACCCAAAGGCACGGTTCGTCACTGTATTTCGATTCACAAATCGCCTTGATATCATTATGATTAATACTTGTCGAGTCCTTTGGAATATGGTAGAAGCGTTTTATAGTTTCTTTCACAGGATCAAGACAATTCAGGCCGTCTCTTGTTGCGATCCATAACAACCCATGACTGTCAATATATAGATGCTGTACAACATTAGAACTCAGGCTTCCAGGATTATTCGGGTTGTTCTGGAAGTGTGTAACCTTACCGGTTGATTTTTCAAAGCATATAACGCCAATATTTGTACCCATCCAAACTCTGCCGCTTTCATCCGTTAATATCGAAAGGATTCCCTGTTCAGTCGCCACACCGGAATTTCTAATATTCTGTAAAATAGAATTCAAATTACTAGAGGGAACCCTCTTAAATTGCTCCGTCCGTGGATTAAATGTATAAAGTTTATACCAGGTACCAATCCAGAAAATACCCTCCCGATCTTTGCAGAATGATTGTATTTGATCGGGATCTTTTGCCACAGGATTAAATCTTTCTCCAGGTTTAATTGGGTATATTTTCATATCTCCATTTAATTCATATCTAATAAGCTCCTTACCCCCTCCAAACAAAAATATTCCTGATCTATACCCGATCATTCCACCTATATAGATATTTGCAACAGTATTTGGAAATTGTTTTTTTTCAATATTTAATTTGGCAACACCAGCGGTGGCTGTTCCACACCAAATAGTACCAAAATTATCTTCAAAGATATCGGTGAACGACATTTTATCATTATACTGATAAGTTACCTTTTCTGTTTTTCGATCAAACAGATTGAGTCCTCTTCGCGTTGCAATCCAAAAACGCTCCTGTCGATCCTCAAATATATCATGTAATGCATTAAAACTGATACTTGCCGGATCAGAAGGATTGGCCTGAATGCGTTTGAATCTATCCGACTTCCTGTCATATTTGTTTAGTCCGGCGTCAATGGTGGCTATCCATAATGTTCCCTCAGTATCCTCATAGATAGCATCAATTTGATCCTGAGAAATACTCGTAGGATCCTTCGGATCATATCTGTAATGGAAAAATTGTTGATTTACTCTGTCATATTTATCGAGTCCGGCACTACGGGTTCCAATCCACAAATAACCATATTGATCTTCAACTAAGCAACTAGTTTTGTTGCTGCTCAGACTGTTTGAATTCAAAGGGTCGTGAATTATATGAGTAAATTGTTCAGTTTGTCGGTCAAAGATGTTGACACCTTGGTCTGTACATACATACAAGTTCCCGGCTCTATCATCATTAATATATGAAATTTCATTACCAAATAAACTATTCTGATTATCTGGATCATGTCTGTATCGAATGAATTGATCATTTATCTGATCATATCTGTCCAGGCCCCATAAGGTCCCAATCCATAACGTTCCTAATTTGTCTACGGTAAGATACCAGATAAGGTTATCGGATAAACTGTTTTCATCTTCAGGATCATGTCGATAGATTTTAAAAGAATAACCGTCATAACGGTTTAAGCCGTCTTCTGTGCCAATCCAAATAAAACCCTGATGATCTTGTACTATAAAACTGGCGCCATTATCTGATAAGCCCTGTTCAACGGTAAGATAATCAAATATGAAGTTGGAATTTTGAGCGATAATGACTACCGGTAGAAATATCGATAAACATATTATCTTTAAATATTTGGCCATAGGATCGAGGTGTCAAGAAGTATTAAAAGAATATAGAAGAATAATGCGGCTAAATAAAGATAAAAGTTAAAAAAAACATATATTGTAAAATTTCTACATCATATTCATTATACCTCATGTCCTTGTCGGCTCCATAATTCGAACTATGGGAACAGCCAATCCTTAATGTCCAATGTTCCCGATTAAATATGTCGACCTCTGACCCTTCGGGAAATTCCAAGTACCAAATCCCAAATAATTCCAAAATCCCAATGCCCAAAGACAAATCAACATCCAGATCTTGAGAAAGAAAGGAAAAGACGGCATTAAAATAATTTGTTAGAAATTCTCCGCGAAGCGGAACGAAAGAATTTTTTACTGTCTGAGCGTAGCGAGTTTAAAAAATTCAGTGAAGCGAGCGGCAGAATTTCTTCAAATTATTTTACAGCCTTGATTTTTTGGTTCTTTTTGATCAAGCAAAAAGAACAAAGATAGAAAAATTCGAATTCCAAATTCTCAAATCAATTCCGAATCACTAATGATCTCCACCATTCCCGGCTGATTTTTGGCAAAAAGGTCCTTCAGTGCCTGATCCAGGTCAGCCGGTTGTGCTACCCTAATCCCGAAAGCGCCGCAGTTTCTGGTATAGACGGCAAAAAGAGAAAATTTAATCCAGGAATTTCACGAATTTTTTCTATTTTTATTATTAAGCTATTGTACCAAAAAACTTTGTTTTTTAGCAAAGATTTTAAAAACTTTTATCAACGGATTACACGGATTAAAACTAGATTGATAATAATTTTTAAATGAAATCCGTGTCAATTCGTGATAATTCGTGAAATTCGTGGACAATTTCTTTGCGTTCTCGCACGTGCCTGCTGATGGAAGCGTCATTGCGAGCGTTAGCGAAGCAATCTAATCAATTTTTTAGTGCCTAGGATCACGCTAGTGGGCGGATTTGCGCCTCCCGGCGAATTTGGGATTTCAACCGTTGTGTGCATGACCGGATCCACCTCCTTCAGCCACAGATGTAATTTAACCAGGAGTTCCGTCGTTTTCTCGGGCAACTTTTCTGCCAGGTTATGGGTTTCTCCTATATCTTCTTCGAGGTTATACAATTCTACTTTTTCCGGATCATAAAACTCGATCAGTTTGTAGGAACCGGACCGAATAGCCGCACCCGGCATGTTTCCCTGAGGGGCATAATGTGGATAATACCAATGCAGTTCGATATCATTCTGTGTCTCACCTGTAAAATCCGGCACCAGGGAACGTCCGTCAATAATTGATCCTGGTTTATTTCCGCAACCTGCGATATCAACAATGGTCGCAAATATATCTTCTGAGATCGTAAGGTTTTGGGACAGGCTTGCCGGCGGTATATGACCGGGCCAACGGACAACCAACGGTATCCGGATGCCTCCTTCGTACAAATGACCTTTTCCATTCCGATAGGGCGAATTATCCGTGACCGATGCCAGGGCGCCATTATCCGATGTAACTATCACTACCGTGTTCTCGGATAATTCAAATTCGTTAAGAATCAGCAGCAGGCGGCCGATATTCTGATCGAGGTTTTCAACCATGGCAGCGTAGATGGGATTAATAACAGGTGTGTTTCTGAGGATGGATTGATATTTTACGATAAGTTCTTCCGGTGCTTCCAGGGGTGTATGAACCGCATAATAGGGAAGATACACAAGAAAAGGCCGGTCCTTATGATCGTTTATAAATTTTATGGCCTCATTGGTCAGTCGGTCGGCAAGATATTCACCTGGTGTTCCCCCTTTAAGAGTAGGAATGGAAGAATTCCATTCATTTCCAGGATTCTCATAGGGATAGAAGTGGCTGGGTGGTGAACCATGGGTCCAACCGGCAATATTCATATCAAACCCCATATCGATGGGCCAGTGCCCTTCCCTTCCAACATGCCATTTACCAATGCTTATGGAAACATAACCGGCAGATTTAAGTGCTTCAGGAATAATCTCCTCCTCAAGCGGAAGATCCATCAGATCAGCGGGTGGAATGATCCGGCTGTTTTCAGGATGCCGGTGACACCCGATACTGGTGATATGTCCCGTGAAATGCACCCGGGCCGGATTCCTGCCGGTTAGTAAAGCGACACGGGTCGGGGAACAGACCGGACAGGATGAATAGGCATGGGTCCAGCGCATTCCCTGGGAAGCGAGCCGGTCGATATTTGGCGTTTCAATAAATTGTTGCCCATAACAACCGACATCCCTGGCACCCAGATCATCAACAAGAATCACCAGGAAATTAGGAGAATTGTTGTTTTTACGGGCACAAGATATAAATGAGCCCATCAGCAATATACATAGCCCCAGGCTGAAAACAACTCTCATAGCAGGATGACTGGAAATATTTTGACGTTTCACGTTTGATCTTTCACTAAAATATCATTCTTTATAATTAATAATCTTGGTGTGTTTCGTGGTATCTACTATTCGAGCTAAAATCTTTAATATTTTCGCCGCGGTGCCGTGTCTGCCGCGTCGTAGATCCCGTTTTACGGGGCAGGCAGGGATCGCCGGGGCGATTTGACCAAATTAGATTATTAACCTCGTAGAGGTTCTATTATTGTAGAAAAAAATCGTAACCCAAAAATATAAAATCCTCGTAGAGGATTCATCATTGCAAACATTATATAAGCACCGAACTGTTGTGAGAAATTTAATCAAAAAATTCAAATAAATATTTTTCAATAAATCTACAAATACAGCCAATAATTCATCCTCTACGAGGATGGTGTCTTAGTTTATGCATGTTCTACTACAATATTTTATCCTCTACGAGGATAAGATTATTGGATTATGTACTGTTTTAAATTAGCAACAATATTATTTATGATAGTTCCAGTATTTTGTATTTATTCGATATTATTCTTCTACATTACAAGGTAGACAAGATATTAAAAAGACATATTATCCTGTAATCCTTTCCGTTTTTTGGATCCCGGCTTTGTCGGGATTATCTTGTTTAATACTTCCCGCTTAAGGGAGTGATTAATTGATATATTTGTTCGCAACCCTGGATTATGCTACCAATAGACCAGATTATTAAATTATCCTACAGACATAATATATAGCGCAGAATCACCCAGTCAAAGAAAAATAATGGAAACTTTTCCTTGATTATTCGTATACTATATTGTAATATATATACGATATATGTCATTAATTATATATTTCGTATATTAATAAGGATTTCGTCAATTATGATAGATCTATCAAAATTAGCCCTTCCCGGAAAGAAAAAGGATATTTTATCAACCGCGCAAGAACTTTTTCAAACATTCGGAATAAAGCGTGTTTCTGTGGAAGAAATATGTCAGACCGCCGCGGTTAGTAAAATGACTTTTTATAAATATTTTAAAAATAAAAATAACCTGGTCCGGTTCTTGTGGGAAAAGGCGATTGAACAGGGCCTGGAAAGATTTGATGAGATTAAAGCAATGGACATCCCCTTCGAAAATAAACTGCAATTAGTGTTAAAAATGAAAGAGGAGTTGAGCGCAAAAATCAGTCATCAATTTGCTCTTGAATATTTTTATGCCATACCGGAGCTTAAAAATTTCTTTGAAGATCAGTCACGCGATAGTATTAACCGTTTTTTGGATTTTATCAGGGAAGCACAGAAAAAAGGTGAGGTTCGCCCCGATATACATCCTGAGTTCCTGCTGGCGATGATTAATAATATAAAATTACTGGTAAAAGATGACAAACTGGTGAATAATTATTCGACCTACAAAGACTTTGTCATGGAGATAAACAACTTCATTTTCTATGGAATATTACCAAAACCGGGTTCCGAGGAATCATGATACGACCATCTATCGTTAAAATATTCTTGTTACCTGCTATCGCTGTGATAATTTCCCTTAATCCCCGGCAAATCTTTGCTGCTGAGACTGATTTCCGGGGACAGATATCCGGCTGGGCGGTGACCAATCCGGATATCGCCACCCAGACCGGCTTGCGCTATATTCCGGATTTATTGTTGGGAACGGATGTTAGTAACTATTGGCTTGATAGTGAAATATCCTTTAACATGTACGGAACGGCTCAGTTTTCTCATAACGGTGACAGCATCGATACCTACCACAATTTTAGCGCTTATCGCCTGTGGTTGCGCTTGTCTTCTTCGCAATATGAGATTCGTATGGGTTTGCAAAAAATAAATTTCGGATCAGCCATGTTGTTGCGTCCGATGATGTGGTTCGACAGCATTGATCCACGCGATCCCTTGCAGCTGACTGACGGTGTCTATGGAATCCTGGGACGTTATTATTTTCTTAATAATGCCAATATCTGGCTCTGGGTTCTTTATGGAAATGACAAAACCCGGGGCTGGGAAATATTTGTCTCCGACAAAAATAAACCGGAGTATGGCGGGCGATTTCAGGTTCCCTTATTTACCGGGGAGTTTGCCGTAACCTATCATCATCGTTCTCTTGATCCGTTAAAAAATCCAATGGGACCATTGGTAGCATCTCCATCCGGTGTTGCAGAAAACCGGATTGGACTTGATGGTAAATGGGATATCGAAGTGGGTCTTTGGCTGGAAGGTGCGCTTATCCACAGAGATTTGACTGATGATCAATTATCTTACCAGCGTCAGACCAATATTGGTGTGGATTACACCTTTGATATTGGTAATGGATTAGGTGCCATCGCTGAGCATTTTACCCTGTGCACTTCTGAGAAAGCATTTGGTACCGGTGAGGGCGTTTCCATGACTGCCCTTTCCCTGAATTATCCGATCGGTCTACTGGATGATTTGACTGGTATGATTTACTATGATTGGGATAACAAAAATGGGTATCGCTTTATCAGCTGGCAAAGGACATATGACAACTGGAGCTTCTATCTGATGGGCTTCTGGAATCCGGATCAGTTTCAATTATTTCAAACAAGTACGATCAATAATCTTTATGCCGGAAAGGGACTGCAAATACTGGTAGTGTTTAATCATTGATTCGGAGGGTATAAGAAATAAGATAAAAGAAAAATGAAAAAGGAATAAAATAATAACAATGGTTTTAAACGGCATTAACCAAATGAATCAACAATATAGTCCCCCCTTAGAAAAGGGGGTTAGGGGGTTGTAATTAAATAACATAGAAGAGTATATATCCCCCTTAATCCCCCTTTATCAAGGGGGAGACAGATCATACAATTCTGATAAATTGTGCCAATAAATCAAATCTGCAACAGCCCTAAAAAGGGGAAGATTTCTTTATGCTCTTTAAAAATAATAATTTCTGTTGAAAATATATTATCACTATTTAAAATAGCTTTATGATTTGGGAGAACTTTTAATGAAAAATTCAAAAATTATTACAACCGATGGGCTGATCAAACGATTTCCGGTAGGTGGCGGTGAGTTCACAGCGCTGAATGGAATCAACCTCACGTTTAGTAAAGGTGAATTTTCCGGCCTTATCGGACCCAGTGGATCGGGTAAAACAACTCTTCTAAACATTATCGGTTCCCTGGATGCACCAACGGAAGGAAACGTGATTGTCCTTGGCCAGTCTATCGGGGACCTGACACATAGGCAAGCGGCAAAACTGCGCAATACCTATCTCGGTTTTATTTTCCAAACCTACAATCTTCTGCCTGTTTATACGGTCTACGAGAACGTTGAATTCCCACTTTTGCTACTCAATAATACTGCTGAGGACCGTCATAAAGCCGTCTTGGATGCCATCGAGTGGGTAGGATTGAGTGATAAAATAAAATCGCGTCCGGCCCAGCTTTCCGGCGGGGAAAGCCAGCGGGTGGCCATAGCCCGGGCGATGGTCAAAAAACCGGAAGTGGTTCTGGCGGATGAGCCGACCGCCAATCTCGATGCCGCCAATTCTCATCATATCCTGCAGACGATGGAAAAACTAAATAAAGAATTAAATACGACATTTATTTTCGCTACCCATGATGAAAAAGTGATCCGCTATCTTCGCCGCAAAATATCACTGGAGGATGGGCAAGTGGTGGCAGACGAAATTATGAAGAATGGAGACGGGAAACCGGACGCCGGAGACAGGAGAAACAAGAATTGACTAATATCCATTATGATATGCGGAGGATTTAGTGGATGGAAGTAGGAAAAGCTTTATAGAAACCGGAGTCGGGACGCCGGAGACCGGAAAAACGTGAATTGACCAATGTCCATTGCGATATGCGGAGGATTTAGTGGAAAGTAGTGTGAAGAGATTTGAGGATTTGAATGTGTGGAAAGAATCTATGCAGCTGACTATTGATTTATATAAAAGTTTGAAGGATTGTAAAGATTTTGGATTTCGTGATCAGATCCAGCGATCCGCTGTTTCAATTCCTTCAAATATTGCCGAGGGGTTTGAGCGAAATTCAAATAAGGAATTTATTCAATTCCTTTATATTGCTAAAGCTTCCTGCGCTGAATTGAGGACTCAAATGTATTTAGGAATGGAAATAGAGATTTTAGACAAATCAGAAGCAAAAGGATTCATAGAGAAAACAAAAAAGATATCAGCGATGTTGGTTCGTCTGATTCAAACCAGAAAACAAAATTTTAAATGATGAATTCCGGACTCCAGTCTCCGGTTTCCGGTCTCCAAAAATTATTGAGGAGTAAAAAATGCTAACTTTAAAACTAGCCTGGCGGAATCTGATCGGTGCCGGATTGCGTACCTGGCTCAATGTAATCGTTCTGTCAATTTCCTTTGTGGTCATTATCTGGCATCGTGGTATGCTTGATGGGTGGCATCAGCAGGCCCGGCTGGATACCATTGATTGGGAAATTGGTGGGGGACAATATTGGCATCACAGCTATGATCCCTATGATCCGTTTACGCTGCTTGACAGCCACGGACCCTTGTCACCGGAAATGGAGAAAGACATTAATGCCGGTACGCTTACCCCAATACTGATTACCCAGGCCACTATTTATCCGCAGGGAAGAATGATAAGCATCCTGCTAAAAGGCATTGAACCCAATCAGAAGATACTAAAAATTCCATCAGAAAAATTAGCCGGGAACAGCTATGAAATTCCGGTAATGATCGGGACGCGCATGGCCGAGGCTACTAGACTTAATATCGGGGATCTGGTTACAATTCGCTGGCGTGATGCCAACGAAACATTTGATGCGGCGGAAGCGAAGATCGTTGGTCTTTTTAAAAGCAATGTTCCGGTGATTGACAACGGGCAAATGTGGCTGCCTTTGGCAAGATTACGTCAAATGATGCAAATGCCGGGTGAGGCAACCATTGCTATTACTGCGCTAAAATCTGATTTACATACGCAACTATCGGGATGGAATTTTCAGGATCAAAACAGTCTACTATCTGATATCGATCAAATCATTGAGCAAAAAAAAATCGGCGGTTCGATTATTTATATAGTACTTCTTCTATTAGCCATGCTGGCCATATTTGACACTCAGATTTTATCCATCTTTCGACGTCAAAAAGAAATCGGCACACAAATCGCGCTGGGAATGACGCGGGGTCAGGTTATCCGATTATTTACACTCGAAGGTGCCATGCATTCAATTCTTGCTGCCGGCGTTGCCGCCATTTACGGGATCCCACTATTATCGCTGCAGGCCATACACGGCATTACCATGCCCGAGAATACCGATGACTACGGATTGGCCATCGCAGAGAAGATCTTTCCGGTTTACAGTCTGGGGCTGATCATCACCACCACTGTTGTCATTTTTATCGTCGCCACAATCGTCAGTTTTATCCCTGCACGTAAAATCGCCCGCATGAAACCGACAGATGCGATACGGGGGAAAATCAATTAATAATTAAGAATATAGAGATTAAATAAAAATTGCCCCCGGTAATGAAAGGTACAGAATGTCTAAGCAGAATATAATTAAAGATAAGAGTTATGCTTTTGCGCTCGAGATTATTGGTTTGGTGAAGAAGTTTCCAAAAAATAATGAGGGATTTATCATTGGGAAGCAGCTATTAAGATCTGCGACTTCGATTGGCGCTAATGTAGAGGAAGCGGTCGGTGCTTTTACTAAAAATGATTTTACCTATAAAATGGGGCTTGCCTTAAAAGAAGCCCGGGAGACTAATTATTGGTTAAGACTTGTCAGAGATTCAAAGCTTGTTAATACTGAAATTGAATCTTATATAGAATCTTCAGAAGAATTACGAAAAATATTAATAGCTATTGTTAAAAAATCAAAAGAAAAGTGACAATTAAAATTCTTAATTCTACATTCTTAATTCTTAATTAATTATGAGGTAGAGATGATTAAATTCTTACTCAAAGGTATACTGAGGGATCATCACCGCAGTCTTTTCCCAATTCTCATTGTTTCCAGCGGGGTGATGCTGACGGTATTGATACAATGCTGGATATCGGGCGTTCTGGGTGAAATGATCGATACCAGTGCGGCCTTCTCCACCGGTCACGTAAAAATAATGTCCAGGGCTTATGCAGAAAATGTTGGCCAGATTCCCAATGATCTTGCTTTGACGGATGTGGATAACCTTATCAGACAACTTCGTATCGATTATCCGGACATGGATTGGGTAAAACGTATCCAGTTTGGCGGACTATTAGATGCCCCGGATGAAAAGGGTGAAACACGGTCACAGGGACCGGTGATGGGAACCGCTGTTCAGCTTTTTCCTAATAACAGCACCGAAGTACAACGACTGAATATAAAAAAATCACTGATCAGAGGGAGAATGCCCGTAAAATCAGGAGAGATCCTGATCAGTGAGACCTTTGCTGATAAACTGGGTGTCAAACCGGGTGACGTTGTAACACTCCTGAGTTCGACAATGTATGGCAGTATGGCTATGCAAAATTATATCATTGCCGGTACGATAAAATTTGGTATTACTGCCATGGACCGTGCCGCAATGATTATTGATATTACCGATGCCCGGGCCGTTCTGGACATGCATGATGCTGCGGGTGAAATATTGGGTTATTTTGCCAATAATGTCTATTCGGATAAAAAGGCAAAAAATTTAGCGGCAGAATTTAATGCAACTTATAAAAAGGATACTGATGAATTTGCCCCGACAATGCTGCGTCTGGCAGAACAAAACGGATTGGATAGTATGCTCGATTATATTTCCGGTCTAATCGGTGCTTTTATTGCAATCTTTGTTTTAGCCATGTCCATTGTACTCTGGAATGCCGGGCTGATCGGCGGATTACGCCGGTACGGAGAAGTGGGACTTCGCCTGGCAATTGGAGAAAACAAAAGTCATGTTTATATATCGATGATTTTGGAATCCGTATTGATAGGAATTATAGGTTCAGTGTTTGGCTCAGTTCTGGGTCTGGGGATTTCTTATTACCTGCAGACGGTGGGTTTCGATATCAGCGCTTTGATGAAGAATGTCACAATGGTCATCCCGTCCGTGTTCAGAGCACATGTTACCCCACAGGCCTACTATATTGGTTTTATTCCGGGACTGTTTTCAACAGTACTGGGCACCATGTTAGCAGGCATTGGTATTTACCGGCGTAAAACGGCACAGTTGTTTAAAGAACTGGAAGTGTAAAAAACAATTATGAATTTTAGATTTAACATATGGCAAAAATTCAGTCTCCCCCTTGGAAAAGGGGGATTAAGGGGGATATTATATTGATTGTTGTTATGTACAAACAACCCCCTAACCCCCTTTAATAAGGGGGAACTAAATTATTAATATTATGATACTTATACACATATAATCATTAATTTTTATGAATAATTCAGGAAAGTAAAAATATTAACATAAATCGTTAGACCTTTAGAAGGTAATGGATAAAAACAATTTAAAATTAATCATTCAAAAATTAGAATTGTCAAACGGAGCATATCATGAGAACCCTTCTTCTTTTTAGTTTATTAGTTTCATCACTCTGTGTCCGGGCACAAGTACCGTCCGGAGATGAGATATTGGATAAGATCGATCAAAATATGTCTTCGGATAGCCGGGTGTTTATATCAAAAATGATTATTCACGGCCGGCGAGGAAGCCGGACGGTAGAATCAAAGTCCTGGTCTACCGGTGACCTAAAATCGTTTACTGAATATCTGGCACCGGCCCGGGAACAGGGGACAAAGATGCTGAAACTGGAAGATCAGTTGTGGATGTACACACCCTCCACGGATAGAACGATTCAGATATCCGGACATATGTTGAGGCAGTCGGTGATGGGATCTGATCTGTCTTATGAGGATATGATGGATGATAAAAAAATGAGGGATAATTATAATGCTGCAGTTGTCGGTACCGATACGGTGAATAACACCCATTGCTGGATTCTGGAATTGCAGGCAAAATCAAAAGATGTTGCCTATGAAATGCGCAAACTATGGGTCGATAAGATCCGATATATACCCTTAATACAGGAATTATACGCTAAAAGCGGTAAACTTTTAAAGAAAATGGAATTGTCGGATATCGTTAAAATTGAGGGTCGCTGGTTTCCGAAGCATATGCGTTTTAAAGATATGTTAAAGGAAGGTAAAGGAACGGAATTTATTATCGATGATATTGATTTTGATGTGGATATTCCTGAATACAGATTCTCAAAGGCATCGTTGCGGAGGTAGTATAACGGCAGAAATCCTAATTTCGAAATTCTAAATCCTAAACAAATCCCAATGATCAAATTTTTAAAATTTAAAGACATAAGAGTCTGGACTATTAGAATATACTACTATGAAAAAGCCCCGTATGGGCGGAATATTTATAGCCCGGTGCGAAGCACCGGGTTGTAGCGTACCAAGATAGCAAAAGCCCCAGCGGGGCGAAATGTCTATCGCAGATAGCAATGATTTTTATATCTCTGTTCTTTTATCCCGCCGAAATGGCGGATCTTCGACTTGATACAAAAGAACCAAAAAATCAAGGCTGTAAAATAATTCTGATATATTTTAATCCCTTGTTCTCTTAAGTGAATAGATCGTCAATCCCTCTATAGGATGTAGTTTACCGGGAATAAGTAAACTGACCAGATATCCCACCAGCATACAGGTAAAAATACCCACCAGGGCATAGAGAAAAATATGGGTCTGTGTATGCATTTTTACCAGATAAAGTACCACCGCCCCGGCGATGACCCCAACTACCGCTCCCACCCCGTGAGCCCGCCGTGTGAACATCCCCAGTAAAAAAAGACCGGCTAAAGAGCCACCGAAAAGCCCGATAATTGATATAAAGGAATCGAATAGGGATTTGACATCGGATTTTACAAATAAAAGAGCAAAAGCGGTCCCGGCCGATCCGAGTAAAATGGTCATCCAACGGGCCAGATTCAAATACGCTTTCTCCGAACCAACCAAATGGAAACGTCGAAAGAAATCGGTCACGATCGCGGTGGCGGTGCTGTTCATACTTGTGGAAATGGTCGATTGAGCAGCGGCAAAGATACCGGCTACGATCAATCCCGCTAGTCCGACCGGTATCTCCCGTACGATAAAAAGTGGCATGATCGCATCGGTTCGGAAAACAGGATCGAGATGAGACGGATGGGTTTTATAAAAAACAAACAGCGCTGCGCCTAAGGAAAAAAACAACAGACCGGCAAAGAGGGACATGATGCCATTGGTCCAGATCGCTTTTGCCGCTGCCCTTTCATCCCGCGTCGTTAAATATCTTTGAACCACGGCATGATCGGATGTATAGGAGACCAGATTTTGCCCTAAGGCCCCGAAAAAAACCACCCAGAATGCGGTCGTCATATAACTCTGCTTATCCCAGTTCCATTGAATGGTGTGAAGTTTGTGATCGGCTGTAGCAATAGTAAAAAATGTACTAATCCCTCCCTCCAGATTGACCAGGATAATCACCAGGATTAATAGGGCACCCCCTAAAAGCACAAAAGTTTGAATCGTATCCGTCCATACCACCGCTTCTATCCCACCAAGCGTACAATAAATAATGCTCAATACCCCCATGATCAGAATACACTGAGGTTCTGTTAACGGTGTGATTGCTGCCAGAGCTAAAGCGGATAAAAACATGACGATGGCCATACGCCCGATTTGAAACATGACAAAAAGTGAACTACCAATAAGCCGTGCCACTAAATTAAATCTTTTCTCCAGATATTCATACGCCGATGTGGCATCGATCCGCCGGAAGAATGGCAGTATGAAATAAACGACGAAAGCGGCGGTTATAAAGATCGGTGGATAACTGAGCAGGTAGGTCCAGTCGGTGGCATAGGCTTTGGCGGGAATGGCCATATAGGTAATTGAACTGAGCATCGTGGCAAAGATACTGCATCCGGCCACCCACCAGGGGATACGCTGCCCACCGCGGAAAAAGTCGTTGGTATCTTTATTCCGGCGCATGAAATATACGCCAACCCCTACCATTCCCATTAGATAAATCACGAGAACCATAAAATTTACGGTACCGAACGGCTTTTTGTTGGTTACTTCCCGTGCGGCAAGAATCCTTGGTGAACGCACACGCGGCCGGATCTCGCCGGATGGGATTACGATACGATTTTCCCATTGGACTGCCCGTGTGGTCACCTGGTTTTCAGGAGGGGGACTTGTGGGAATCCAGGTATTGGTAATCGTATGATAGAGGAAGGCCTTTTTGGGAAAACCGGGATGATTATCTTTGAGTTCATCCACGCGGTAAAAAAAAGAGCCGTCTGCCCCGCCCGGAATGAGAATATGACTCTGTCCCAGGGCGATTCCCGTACCAGCCATTACATAAGAAGGAACTTCAGCCCGTACGCGCCATGGACTCGGATTTGGATGCGCGTCACTATTATATTCCATATCTTCAGCAAAGGCTGCTTCATAACGGGAGGGATTAAACTCATAGACATCTTTAAGAAACTCGTAGTTTCCCTTCTCAGGGTCACCAACCAATCGCCGTCCACCGATTAAATAAATACAATCGGTATAGCCGTTGTGCTGAGCAACGGTGATATTCAAAGCCCTGGCCGGGGCCGGCCAAGGGGGGAGTTTTTTCCACTCATTGTCCCGCGTTTGGGAAAGATCCAGAGACCAGAAATTATTCAGTGCTGTTTCCAATCCCAAGCCCTGTTGTCCACCGGCCAGGTAGATGGTGTTACCGATGACTGCTGCCGAACCGTTGGTGCATGGCAGGGGTAAACGGGGTAACATCTCTGTCTGGACAGATTCAGTCTCAGGATCCCACTTTAGCAGGAAAACATGATCATATACTCTCTGAGAATCATTCCCACCCATACATACCACCCCATGATCCGTGGAGACAGAGGCACCATAGGCAATGGGATGATTCAATGGGGAGGCCTTGATCCAGCGAAAATGAGACCCAGGCGAAGATTTCTCAACAGCCGGGTCTGTCTTTACCAGAACATAAATATCATCGTGGTAAATTTTATCATTCTCCCATACCGGCGCAGGGAAATTCGCACCTCCGGCAATAATCAGGGCATCATTGGAGATACCGGTAAAAGCACCGGCCAGGCCGGGTTGAAAAACTTCACCAGGTGCCGGCGGAAGATCCGGTAAATAAGACCAGGAAAGAAAGGAATCCGTGGATTGTTTCTCTTGGGCCAGACCGCTATGAGTAAAGGTCAGGAGAAAAAAAAGAACGAGATTTACTGTGGTTCTTTGGTTTGATACCATATTATCTTTCTATTCCCATCATACATCATACTGTCCCCTATTTATACAGAGATTTTATCCACGGATTATCCGTCGAAGCCGGATCCCGTCATAGCCACGTCTGCGCCGGGCAGGCCGGGCAGGCAGGCGAAGACTGACACGGATTACACGGATTAACACAAAATTTATTTATAATATTTTATAAGATTTCATAAATGTCCGGTTAAAACTTTAATCATTAGCAATTATCACCGGAATATCAAAGGTTTAGAGATTTAATAAACATAGAGACTAATTTAAAAAACTCACCCTAAATCCCTCTCTTGGAAAGAGAGGGACTTCATAGAAAAAATTCGTGAAATTCGTGGATATTCTCTTTGCGTTCTCTGCGTTTTATTCTATTATCCAGTGTCTAATATTCTATCCGGTGAAAATTTTTTATGCATAAGAACAATAGCTAAAAAAGCCAATCTGTTCAAGATCCTTAACAAAACGATTATATTCCGCATCACTAAGTCTTCTTAAAGGCAACCGGCAGGTCTTATTTTAACTATAATAATTTTTCATGACTTTTCCAAAAGGTGAGATCTAATATGAGGTAATTGTTTTTCTATAATATCATTCTTGGGAAAATGCATCCAATTAATTTAAATTCTAAGCACTAAATCCTAAATAATTTCCAATTTCAAATATCAAAATAAATCCTGAAAACTAAAGAAAAAAAATGGCCATCTGAAATTTGCTGTTAGTCTGGTATAACCGGACGTAGAGACGTCGAGGAAATTCCGTAGAAAAATATTTTTTTTCGGAATTTCGGTCCCGACTTAGATTTTCTAAGTTCAGTGAAACTGAACATAAGAAAATCTTGATCGGGATGGTTCTTTTTGATCAAGTCGAAGATCCGCCTTTTTTTTTGGCGGGACAAAAGAACAAAGTTAGATCAATCAGAATCAACGAAGTAATATCATCTTCTTCAGATCTAAAAATATTATTGCTATCTGCTACAGACATTTCGCCCCTCTGGGGCTTTAGCTAACTCGGTGTTCTATAACCCGGCGCTTCGCACTGGGCTATAAATATTCCGCCCCTATGGGGCTTGTTCATAGATGTATCTTCTAAATCCCCAATCCTTCAAACGACCTCCTTGGATTAAATCATCCATGATTAAACAAGTTCCGAGTTCCCAATTCCCTGTTCAAAATTTTTTACTTTTCCTTTGGTTTATTTATCCAGAAAGGAACGGTCACAAACCAGAGGGCAGTTCCCAGGATCATTAAATTCTTATTCGTATCCAGTTCCATGGATCCGGCAAGGACAAAAAAAGATGGTACTATTGTTAACACGAGTCCGATGGCCGAAACAATAATAAGAAAGATCTTCATGCGCTTACCCTCCCCTTATTTAGATTTGTACTGGGATTCACTTTTCGTAATGCAAGGTAGATAAAAGAAGCCATAAACCAACCGGGCAATCCGAGGAAAAATATTTCTACATTATAATACATGTTCAGGAACAGACTAAAGGCAAGAGTCAAAATCCAGGTCAGTGCGGCCGCTATACTAAATGACTTACCATACTGTTCGGCATAATTGGATTTTAAGCCGATACGGGGAATAAGATACACATCCATCATGATAATCGCCCCCATCGGCATTAGTATTAATCCATAAAGGGCAACAAACTCCAGTAATTTCATCACCAGCGCCGGAAAGATGGCCGCCAATGTGGTGATCAAACCGACAGCCATGGTTACCTTCCAGGTTTTCCACTGAGGACGTATCGCCTGAAGAGCTAATCCGGCCCGGTAGATGGTTGGATTAGCCGTGGTCCAGCCGGCAATGATCACGCAAATCGCACCGGCTAAACCGGCCGCGCGAAAAGCGATCGGCCCTGGGGCAAATTCGGTGCTATAGTTCGTTTCCAGTAAGAAAAGAGCATACAATATGCCGGAAGCCAACCAGGCGATGTAGTGACCGACATACATGCCGGTGGCCGATGAAAATCCATAATACCATTTTTTAGCATATCTGAGAATAGACATATCAGCCATCCCGATATGCATGGCCATGTTGCAGAACCAGGCAAAAAATGTGACATGCCAGAAAGTAAACAGGCTCTGACCTTCCAGAGGAACCCCAGTCCATATATTATCACTTGCTTTGCTCCATAATTCAGAAACTGAATTGATCCCCAGTTTAGGTAAAACAGCGATGGCCGCCGCGATAAAGACCAGAATCATCCAGGGGGCAGCGATATTGGCAAATCGTGAGACCTGCACATAGCCGAACATCGCCACCGTTGTGGTAACCGCACCAATAGCCAAAACAGCTATAATCCAGCCAATACTGTTCGGCAGCCAGTCATTTAGTGAAGGCATACTTAAATCAAAAGGTATACCCACCGCGGTAGCGGAGACGGCGATCATGGCACCGGCAAGGAAACAAAACATCAGGGCATTGACCAGATTATAGACCAGGGTAAGTTTAGAGCCACAAATTTTTTCCAGCATATAATAAAGTGTGATCCGTTCTTTGGTCGCAATGGGAGCACATAAAAAAGCCCAGCTAAGTACCGCCAGAAGGTTACCTACTAACAAACCCAACACCAGATCACCTGCGGTCACACCGTGGGCGACAAAGAGAGGTCCGATGACAAATTCTGTACCGGCCGTATGCTCTCCGGCGTACATGCCGATAAAACTGCCCCATCCTTTCCATTTTTCTTTGGGAACGGGAACACGTTCAAATTCTTCTACCGAATCAAGCTGCTTGATCATCTTCGTTTGTTCCATAAGGCAAGACCTTTCTGTTGTCTGTTCTGTTCGATTTTTTTAATTCAATACTATTTCCGCTCCTCTTCAATCCGGCTCTGGTATCCGCTCTCGACATATGCGGCAATGGGATCAGGAGACAATTTTTTTTCTAACCGGGCGGCAGCAACGATCGGACGAACATCGGCATTAAGAAGGGCATTATTAAAGAATCGATTGGCGAGAATTATTTCATCTTCTCCCTGCAATTTTCCCAGTTGTACAGAATCCAGCAACTTGGCTTTAGCCAGAGAGAGCTGCAGAGAATCCACCGAGTGAATAATGGCATGCATACGATTTTCCCTGCCACTACATTGATCGATCATAAAGGCCCAATTCTTTTGCGGATCAGAATTACCGACGACTCCTCCTTTGACTAATTCATAAAAAATGCGTGCCATCTCGGCATTGGGTTCAACCGAGTGATCATCATCGGCCGCATAGCGTGTATTAAAATGAAAACCGCCGGACATGCCATTATTGAGTAACCGGGCAACAATCTGTTCGATATTCGCCGAATGGTGATGATGCCCCAAATCAACCAGAACACCGGCATTCGGCCCGAACTCTTTGGCCAGTAGATAGGCCGATCCCCAATCGGCAATAACTGTACTATACGTTCCGGGCTCAAATACTTTATATTCAATGAGTACTTTCAGGTCTTTATCCATTTGAGCCGCTATCTCCGACAGGGATTGTCGGGTATTTTCAATCGTTTTACGCAACTCAACCTGTCCCGGATAGTTTGAACCATCCGGCAGCCAGATCGCCACAACCCCTACGGCTAATTCTTTGGCGATCTTTCCTGCCAGCAAGGTCTGATCAATATATCTGGACCTGGTTTCACTTTCCCCGGCTGATAAACTACCCCGGTGCGATCCCCTTAAAAAATAGGTAGGGCTGATGGACCCGATTTTCAGGCCAAGATCCCGGGCCTGTGCGGTTACTTGCCGGGCAATATCAAATGAACCGGTTTGACCATCGTTTGAAAAATCCCAAAGGACATGAACAGCAACCTGATCCGTTGCTCCGGTTAATTGGTGCACCAATGCCGCATCGGTAAGTTTCTCTGTAATATTACGGGCACATCCCGGTGGCGTGTATTCGCCAAAGCGGCCACCCCCAAAATCCCCGAATATCCAGCTGGGAATCTCAACATTAAACCGTTTGACCGCATTAATGGCTTCACTGACAAGTGTTTTACCAAATTCTGATTCTAAAAGTTTAAGACCGGCATTGATATGCGTTTCTGACATTTTACCTCCGTAATTAACCACTATTTTTAATCAAAGTTTTAAAATTTCTCGCGATGTAACGATTCTTATTGATCAACCGCTTTCACGCAGCGGCGCAGCGGCCGCGACGCTCGCAGCGAAAAAGTATTTTATTTTATCCTAAATATATAGTTATTTAAGACTAAAGATCTTGCTATTTGAAAAAAATAATAAAAACGTTGCGTCGCTGCACCGTTGCGAGAAAAAAATCTAAGTATAACCAATAAATTTGCCCTCGAAAAGACCGGCTTGTAATTACTTCTTACCTATCACCCTTTGGTAATTACTTTCATTTTCATCAAAATAACCGGGATCCTGTGGCTGATAGATCTTCATATCAAACGAATTTGCCACAATGCGTCGCCAAGCCTCAAGACCCGATACAACCCCGGTGGCAATGGCCTGCACACCGATATTGCCCACCGTCGTTCCCTCCACCGGACCGGAAATAACTTCCCGGTTTAGGGCATCTGCGGTTAACTGGGTGAGTAATTCATTTTTTATACCGCCGCCAACAGCGTGCAGACGATCTACTTTCGAACCGGTTACTTTTTCCAGATCCGAGATTTTTGTACGATACGTATAGGCAAGACTTTCGACGATTACGCGAATAATAAAGCCGGGATTGTCTTTCCATTCTTGCCCACTTTCACGTAAAATCTGGATAATTTTTTCCGGCCAATGAACCGCTTTCAGGAGGCGAAAATCATCCAGATCAATCCAGGCATTGGCAGGGCCATGCTCAAAGGCCTGACGCGCAAGTTCTGCATAACTAAAATCCCTGCCGTTTTCCTGCCAGTATCGGCGACATTCCTGAATCGGAAGAAGCCCGATGATATTCTTTAAAAAGCGAATGGTGTTTTCAACACCACCCTCATTGGTAAAATTATAATTCAGGGCATCTGCTGTAATCAGGGGTTTTGGCAGTTCTTTTCCCATTAATGACCAGGTACCCGAACTCAGAAAGGCCCAATGATCGCTGGTTGCCGGAACCGAGACCACGGCTGCCGCCGTATCATGATTGGCACCGGCAATCACCGGTGTATTCTCACTGATACCTGTTTTATGGGCAATATCCGGAAGTAATTTTCCCAAAACGGTTCCGGGCTCTACTATCTGGGGAAATATCTCTCTGGGCAGACCATAGATGTCTATCAATTCCCAGGCCCAGTCACGGTGTTCCGGATCTGTAAGACCGGTGGTCGAGACAATCGTATATTCACCGCTTTTTACACCGCATAACAGAAAAGTAAGAAAATCGGGAATCATCAAAAATTTATCAGCAATCGTCAATAGATTCGCCGGACTTCTTTTTTCCGCAAGTAATTGAAAGACCGTGTTAAATTGAATGAACTGTATACCGGTTTTGTTATACAGAAATTCTTTGCTAACCAAACCAAACGATTCTTCCATTACACCATCGGTTCGACTATCCCGGTAATGAAAAGGATAGCCGAGGATACGATTTTCTGAATCCAAAAGAACATAATCGACTCCCCAGGTATCGATGCTGATGCCGGAGTACTGATTTCCAAAACGTTCGCAGGCCAATGTCAGACCTTTTAATATTTCCTCATATATGGCCAATATATCCCAGTAAAATCCAGCGGCATATTTGATGTTTTTTGTAGGGAAACGGTGAATTTCATTCAGATTGAGCATATTGTCTTTCAAAACACCAACAATACATCTGCCGCTTTCTGCGCCAAGATCAAATCCAATATATTTTTTGGAATCGTCCACACAATCTCCGATATATATTTGTTAAACATCAGTTGGAGACGCAATGCATTGCATCTCTACTCCGATGAATATTTATTACTATTACATATAATTAAAATCAACAATGTATATTAGAGACGTTGCATGCAACGTCTCTACCCTTCCGAAAAAAATTGTTCCAGGTTAAGCCCCATTCTGTAATAAATCCTGCACCGCCCGGGCAACGATCAATTCCTCATTGGTTGGAATTACCGCTATTTTTATATCTGAGCCACCAGGAGAAATAAGCCCTTCTTTTGGATTGGCCTGATTTTTATCGCTATCCAATACAATACCGATATTCTCCATATTTTTCAATATTTCTTTTCTTAATAAAGGAGAATTCTGACCGGCCCCCCCGGTGAAAACGATGCAATCTGCCTTATTCAGAATGGCCATGTATTCCCCAATGTACCGCTTTACATAGTAGGCAAAGGTTTTGAAGGCTAATTCTGCCCTTTGATCTCCTTTATTCATCCTCTCTTCGATGTCCCTGAAGTCGCCACTGCTGCCGGAGATACCGTAGATTCCGCCTTTTGACATCAGAATTTCCCGTGTTTGTTCAATGCTAATATTTTCTTTTTCCATCAAATAAAGCAGTGCATAAACATCCAAATCACCCACACGTTTGGCATTGAGCAGACCGCTTTGTGGGCTCATTCCCATAGAAGTATCGATGGATCGACCGTCCTTAATTGCACAGACGGAAGAACTACCGCCAAGATGACAGGAGATTACACTCCACGAACTTTCATTTTTTAGAAATAACTCTTTGGCCCGCTCTCCAATATAGCGGTGAGATGCCCCGTGGAAGCCATATTTTCTAATCCCATGTTTTTCATAATATTCATAGGGAATGCCATAAAGATATGCCTCCGGAGGGATGTGGGTATGAAATGCGGTTTCGAATAAACCGATCAGTTTTGTCCCGGTCAGAATTTTCTGAAAAACAGAAATAGCCGTAAGATATACTTCCGTATGAACCGGAGCCAATGGCAGGTAATCCTTCATTGCCTGAATGACCGACCCGGTTAATTCTACGCAGCCGCTGATCCCTTTGGCATGTACTGTTTTAAATCCAACCGCGCTGAGATTCCCGACAGGGACAACTTCCTTCAACGTATCTATGGTAAGATTGATGGCACTAAAATAATCAGGTATTTCCTGCTGCACGGTCACAGTATCATGATTCTCCCGTTGATACGAATAGATACCCCCGGCTTCTCCGATGCGTTCAACGGTTGCCTGATAAAGTATCCTCATGTTTTGCATATCATACAATTTACACTTGTAAGACGTACTCCCCGGATTGGCAATGAGGATTTTCATAAATAATACCTCAAATATTTTTATAGGTAGTGTAAAAAATAACCACTTTGGACTCTCATACCGTGTTGATCTAAATATCAACCACGAAGCACACGAAGCACACGAAGTTTTTAATTATTAATAAAATTTTTGTATTAACTTCGCTTCAGATAAAAGAATAGTCAATAGAAGATCTTCATGATCTTCGTGGACTTCGTGGTAAAAGACATTTATACGACTAAAGGATTATGATAATTTACGATTTTGACAAAAAAAAAGCATGAAAAATACATCTTTTCATGCTTTTTTTTATTCAATTATTGTGTGCTTTTCAATCTGGATAGGACCTGATCTGTGATATTTTTAATGGTTTCCTCTGAGGGCTGGGTCGTTTTTTGGGGGAGAGGGGCTGCCTGACAAGCGGTGATTTTACCCGGAACGTTGAATTGCTTCCGCAAATCCATCAGGCGATCCGCTTCAAACTTTGGCAAGACATTTACGTTACCCAGCTGACGGGCAAGATGGATGATATAGGCCGTATGTTCCAATGTTTCCATTTTATGATAGGCATTGAGCAAATCCGATCCCAGGGTGAGAGCCCCATGATTTTCCAGGAGGATGGCATCCGAGTTTTGAATCAACGGCCTTATAGCATCCGGAATTTCTTTGGTGGATGGCAAGCCGTATTCTGCAATGGGAACTGAACCGATCACGATGATCGCCTCCGGCAGTACACATTTATCCAATGGTATTCCGGCAACAGCAAAACTGGTGCAGTATGGTGGATGAGCATGTACAACCGCTCCAATATCCTGCCGTTGTTCATACACTTCCAGATGCATTTTCGCTTCGCTGGACGGCCGGTATTTGGAATTGCCGGATAACACTTTCCCGGTAAAATCCAGTTTTATGATCATATCCGGTGTCATAAAACCTTTACTGACGCCGGTAGGTGTTGTTAGTACTTCCTTGTCATTCATTTTCAAAGTAATATTTCCGTCATTGGCGGCTACATATCCCCGCGTCCAGATACGCCGTCCGATCTCACAGATAAACTTTTTTAATTCATACTCGCCGTTTCCACTATACTGACTCATGGAATTTACCTCCATTTATTTTTTGTAAATAATATCATTAGTGTCCAGTTTAAAAAATGATTCAATTAAAGAAAAAAAACTCATCCCCAAACCTGCGTCTAAGCCGCATCTTCGACCTTCTCTTAAAAAGAGAAGGGGCTCCCTAAAGTCCCTCTCTTTCCAAGAGAGGG
>CAZBBC010000017.1:0-54974 GCA_964489835.1 uncultured Calditrichota bacterium | reverse complement strand
TAGAGGACGCGGTAAATCCATCTATCGATTATTTTTGGGACAGATATCTGTATCTCGTTACCGAAGCTATGATTGACGGCTCTCCATGTATGTTATACGCCGATTATTATTCAATAGATTATGTAGTCAATACATCAATGAATTATTATGGTTACAATAAACCGGCTATTGCCGTAACGGACGGAGAGGTCTTCATTGCCTGGACTGATAATAACTCCGGTGAGCCATTAAAATATAGTGTTTATCATTTAGCATACGGGGGAGGATCCTGGATAGTTGAAAATGAAGATTTACCAAATTCCGGGAGTAATGCCTACAATGTAACCCTGGTTGCAGATAAATCTACTGATTATAAAAACTATATTCATATGGCCTGGCAAGATGGCAGCGGTTCGATAAAGTATCAAAAATATGAACATCCTGTCGATAGCGCCGCAGTATTCAAAAATTACACGACCATTTCTTCCGGCAGCGGTCTTGATAAGCATAATTATCCTTCTATCAGCCTTCATGATCAGGTGCAGCCTATTGTATCATGGACAGGCGGAATACGGGAGGGCAGTTGGAAATATTATACGGTTGTCCGTCCGCGTAGTTCACAGGGTTGGGGCTCATTCTATCAAACCGGCGAAGGGACACAATTCAGCAATGTAAATTCCTCGGAAGATGATTATTCGATCGTTGCCTTTAACAAAAGTAATGGAAACAACTACTATATCAAACGGACAGATAACGGAACTTATTCAACCGGGCTTCTTTCCTCCACCGGCCAGGATATCCAGGTTTGTAACGCGCCTTCACTTGACGATATAAAAACAATTACCTTTAATAAAAGTGACGGTTTGCCTTACGTCCTGCAAAAATCAACCGATGATTTTGGCGGTCTCAATAAAACGTCTGTTGCGAGTGAATATACAACTGCCCGGCAGGCGGTCGTTGTAAAAGATAGTGTCGAATTTGTGTTTAAAATCGGCGATGTGCTCCTGAATGATAGGGATGTCTCATTTTTACAGTTTCCGGATAGCAACAGCATTGCAACAGAAGCCGAACTTAATTCAGTAATACGCACGGAAGATATGTATCTTGATCCGTCATCGGTTCTTTTCTTTAGTTACAGTTTTTATGTCGTGAAGGGTAAGCATGCGGAGTCTTTACTTTCTAAGGAAGATGAAGTTTGTTTTCAAATGGAACTGGTGCATTCTGCTTCGAACCGGGTAATGGCAGTTATTGAGGAATTCACATATAATAAAAGCAATATGGAAGATCTTGCGTACAAGGATTATAAGATGGATTGCTCTGGAATTAAAGCCGGTGACTTTTATATACGATTGGTGACTGATGTAAAAGGTGAGGCTAAATATTTTCTAGGAAACGCTCAGAATCCAAAAGAAGATTTATTGAAAAAATCTTATAACTTTTTTATCCCTGAAAATATAAATATACCTTTAACCTATAAGCTGTCACAGAATTATCCGAATCCATTTAATCCCACAACAACAATTTACTATGAAATAGCTGATCCGGGCAGAGTTCAAATTATGGTTTATGATATAACCGGTCGTCTGGTAAGTACATTAGTCGATAGTTACAAAGATTCTGGCCACTATACGGTAAACTTTGATGGTAATGAATATGCATCGGGCGTTTACATTTATCGCATGGTCAGTGAAAAATTTACTTCCCAGAGAAAAATGCTTCTGGTAAAATAATTTCATGGACCAAGTGAAATATTGATGAAAGGGGCAGAGAATAAACTGCCCCTTTATTATCTATGCATTTGATATTACACCGATACGTTTTCTTGACATTAATACTAGGAATATGTTCACAACTGGATTAAACAGAAATTTATATTTTAAATTGTTATATTAGTATTAGATTTGCAATACTTCGAACATATACCGAATTGACCATTTAGCATAAATTCAAACGGCTTAGATAATTCATTGATTTATATGTAATTACATTAACTATTTGCAAAGTATTGTATATATGGCATTCAAGAGGTCAGGAGTTCGACCCTCCTCGGCTCCACAAAAAAAAGCCCTCTTTAATTTATGTTAAAAAAAGAGGGCTTTTTAATTATTTATCAAAAGCATATTAAAATTCTCTATTAAAAATTTTAAACCGCTGGCAGCCAATCCGACTTTTACTATTAACTCCATTCAGCAGATAAATTAATAGTAATCAAAATAAAATTGCGGGGAATAATTTGTGATAGTAAATTGTTAAATAGGACAAAAATGGTCGTATATTAACTGAATTACTATGTTGAAAATTAGTAAAAAAACAGAATATGCAATAATTGCCCTGGTTGATATTGCCGGTAACGGAAAAGAATCCATGGTAACCGCCAAGGATCTTTCTGAGCGCTATAATATTCCGCGCGCAGTTTTGGGCAAGGTATTGCAAAGCCTGGCCAAACACAATCTGATCGAATCACACCAGGGAGTGAAGGGCGGTTACCAGATTTTGCTCCCATTAAATGAGATCAATATCAACAGGATTATTGAAACCGTGGATGGGCCGATTCAATTGGTTGATTGTGCCGTGAAAGACAGTAGTCATTGTGGACAAATGGATTTTTGTAATATTAAGAGCCCGATGGAATTTATTCAAAGTGAATTGATAAGATTTTTGGATAATATAACCTTGCAGGATTTTAAGGAACGGCATGGGAATTTGTTACCATTTATCCAATTGAAATAATCAGAACGTGTAGAGACGCATAGCCATGCGTCTCCGGGTATAAGGTATAAGGTATATGGTATAGGGTTTCATCGAATGAATATAATCATGCAAAAATAATAGGAAAAAATAAGAATCATAAGGAACACAAGGATTAGAAAAGGTTTCCGGTAAATTTAAAAAACTTCGTGATCTTCGTGTCCTCTGTGGTTTAGACAGGAGCTTCTGTGACCGATGATAAAAAACAATTAGAAAAGCTGGCCAATCAGGAATATAAATACGGTTTTATTACCGATATTGAATCGGATACCATGCCGAAAGGATTGAGTGAAGACGTTATCCGCGTGATTTCGAAAAAGAAAAACGAGCCTCAATTTATGCTCGAGTGGAGGCTCAAAGCCTTTCGGCAGTGGCAGAAGATGGAGGAACCGCACTGGTCCAATGTTAAATATCCTCCGGTTGATTACCAAAATATCGTTTATTATTCTGCCCCTAAACAGAAGAAAAAAGTAGATAGTCTGGATGAAATTGATCCGGAGCTTTTGCGGACCTACGAGAAGTTGGGTATTTCCTTGAATGAACAGAAAATGCTGGCGGGAGTTGCCGTGGATGCCGTGTTTGACAGTGTTTCTGTTGCCACAACTTTCAAAGGAAAACTATCTGAGCTTGGTATCATCTTCAGTTCCTTCTCCGAAGCATTGCAAAACCATCCCGATCTGGTGCAGAAGTATCTGGGTACGGTGGTTCCCCACACCGATAATTTTTATGCAGCCCTCAATTCAGCCGTATTTAGTGATGGCTCTTTTGTTTATATACCAAAAGGTGTTCGCTGTCCGATGGAACTTTCAACTTATTTTCGGATCAATGCAGCGGATACGGGACAATTTGAACGTACCTTAATTGTTGCCGATGAGGGAAGTTATGTCAGCTATCTGGAAGGATGCACAGCACCGATGCGGGATGAGAATCAGCTGCATGCTGCGGTCGTAGAATTGGTGGCTTTGGACAACGCGCAGATAAAATATTCAACGGTTCAGAACTGGTATCCCGGTGATAAAGAAGGCAAGGGAGGAATTTATAATTTCGTCACCAAGCGCGGTGCCTGCCGTGGCATAAACTCAAAAATATCCTGGACCCAGGTGGAAACAGGATCTGCAATTACCTGGAAATACCCCAGTGTGATACTGCAGGGCGATCATTCCATTGGTGAATTTTATTCGGTTGCTCTCACTAATAATTTTCAACAGGCGGATACCGGTACAAAAATGATCCACCTGGGAAAAAACACCCGCAGTACGATCGTATCAAAGGGAATATCTGCCGGTAAGAGTCAGAATTCCTACCGTGGTCTGGTAAAGATTGCAAAAAATGCAACCGATGCCCGGAATTATTCCCAGTGTGATTCCCTGCTACTTGGGGATAAATGCGGTGCGCACACCTTTCCTTATATAGAAGTGAACAATGCATCGGCGAAAGTTGAGCATGAGGCCACCACTTCCAAGATTGAAGAAGATCAGATCTTTTATTGTAATCAGCGGGGTCTGGCAACTGAAGATGCGGTGAATATGATTGTCAATGGGTATTGTAAAGAAGTTTTCCGTGAGCTGCCGATGGAATTTGCCGTTGAAGCACAAAATTTGCTGGCGGTTAGTTTAGAGGGAAGTGTTGGTTGAATAAATTTAATAAGATAGGTAGAAATGGAGTAATAAATGCTTGAGATAAAAAACTTACATGTTTCTGTAGAAGATAATGAGATTCTTAAGGGTATTGATTTATCCATTAATCCCGGAGAAATTCATGCGGTGATGGGTCCCAATGGCTCCGGAAAGAGTACGCTTGCCCATATTCTGGCCGGTAAAGAGGGATACGATGTCACCGATGGATCCGTCATTTATAAAGGCAAAGATCTACTCGATATGGCACCGGAAGAAAGAGCCTGCGAAGGTGTTTTTCTTGCCTTTCAGTATCCGGTGGAAATTCCCGGGATCTCGAACACTTATTTTCTAAAATCCGGATTGAATGCGAAAAGAAAATATCTGGGATTGCCGGAAATTGATGCCTTTGATTTTCTTCAGCTGATAAAAGAAAAATCCAAACTGGTAGAAATTGACGAAAAATTACTCAACCGACCGGTAAATGAAGGATTCTCCGGCGGGGAAAAAAAACGAAATGAAATTTTCCAGATGGCAATCCTCGATCCGACATTAGGGATCCTTGATGAGACCGACTCCGGATTGGATATTGATGCCTTAAAAATAGTTGCGAACGGCGTGAATAAATTAAAAGGCCCGGATAAATCATTCATGGTTATCACACATTATCAGCGCCTGCTGGATTATATCGTGCCGGATATTGTGCATGTGCTCTATAATGGGCGCATTGTCCGGTCGGGCGATAAAGATCTGGCTCGGGAACTGGAAAAAAGAGGATATGATTGGCTTAAAAAAGAAGCGGAACAGGTTGTATGATGAAGAAATATTTTAATAAAGGTAATGCCGATTGGTATGTGAATGCCTTCCATTTATTTGAGAACAGACTCAACGGGCAGACAAAAACCCAGGTGCATCAACGTCGGAAAAATGCCTTACAATCATTTGAAGAAATGGGTTACCCGACAACAAAGCACGAAGAGTGGAAATATACAAATGTTGCGCCGATTGTTGCCCATGATTTTAAAATCAGCGAACCTTATTCGCCTGGTTTGCTCCAATCCGGGGATATCAGGAATTATTTATTCGATGGGATGGATACATCCCGTCTGGTTTTTGTCAATGGACATTTTGCTGAAGAACATTCAAATATTGAGGCCATCAAAGACCGGATAAAGATAATGAATCTTCGGCAGGGATTAGAGGAGCATGAAGATCTGATCACCACGCATTTTGCGAAAAACAGCCCATCCGATGAGGAAAGTTTTGTGTCCTTGAATACTGCTTTTCTTGAGGATGGTGCTTTTATTTATGTACCTGATCATGCAATCATCGAACAGCCTATTCAGTTGCTCTTCATCTCTGTTCCCGGTGAAAAACCACTGGTCAGTTTTCCCAGAAATTTGATTATTGCCGGCCGTTCCAGCCAGGTATCATTTGTCGAGACGTATGCATCCGTCACTGATGATGTTTATTTTACCAATACGGTGGGCGAAATTATTGCTGCTGAGAATGCCCGGATCGTGAGATATAAAATACAAATGGAAAGCGAGCAGGCTTATCATATATCATCTTTGCATGTACTTTTAGGTCGGGATTGTCACTTTTCTGATCATAGTGTTACTATTGGGGGGAGACTAAGCAGAAATGATGTCACATCTGTTTTTAATGCAGAGGGCGGATCCTGTGAATTGAACGGTCTGTATAGCGGTAGCCATGAACAACATATCGATAATCATACGACGATTGATCATGCCAGTGCCCATTGCGAAAGTCATGAATTATATAAAGGCATCCTGGATGATAAAGCCAGAGGGGTTTTTAATGGTAAAATATTTGTTAGGCCGGATGCCCAGAAAACCAATGCGATTCAATCCAATAATTGTATCCTGCTTTCGGATCGGGCCACTATTGATACCAAACCGCAATTAGAAATATTTGCCGATGATGTTAAATGTACGCATGGCGCTACTATCGGACAGCTGGATGAAGATGCTTATTTCTACATGCGGTCGCGGGGAATTGAAAAAACCAAAGCCAGAAAGTTACTTATTTATGCATTTGCCAGTGAAGTTCTGGATAAAATTTCTATTGATGCTGTGCGTGAGAAAATTTCCGATTGGTTTTCCAATAAATTACATGCGATTAAACCAGAATGAATTTAAATATAAATCTGAGTATATTTAATGGGATTAATTAATCTGACTTATTCTTAAACCACAGAGTATCACGCCAGCAGGTTGAAAATCCGCCTGCTGTGTAATACTTCAGAATAAAGGTAACATATTTTGGAGGAGTAATATAAAAACTGATTTAAGAAGCCGATGATTGAATCCCCCCTTAATAAAGGGGGTTAAGGGGTTGTATTTGTTCTTGTTAAGTCATACAACCCCCTTAGTCCTCCTTTTCTAAGGGGGAAATAAATCTGAGTTAAACAAAACCCATAATTGTTATCAAAATTGTGAAGAACTACACCACTGGTGAATACAGTGTTAACTATATGAATTTATTGAACGTATGTAATTTAATAAAGCAGGCTGTTGATGGATAATTTGCGCGAATTGTACCAGGAAGTCATTCTTGATCATAATAAAAATCCAAGAAATTTCCGAAAAATAGAAAACGCAACGAATGTTCTTGATGGGCAGAATCCACTTTGTGGTGATCATTATACACTTTATATGGTGATTGAAGAAGATATTATTAAAGATATAGCCTTCGAAGGTTCCGGCTGTGCGATTTCAAAGGCCTCTGCTTCCCTGATGAGCTCGATAGTGAAAGGTAAATCCAGAACAGAGGTGGAAGAAATATTTCAATTATTTCATAAAGTAGTGACCGGTGAGATAAATGCTGCTGAGCATCTTGATGCATTGGGTAAATTAGCTGCTTTTGCCGGTGTGTCGGAGTTTCCAACACGTGTAAAATGCGCGACATTAGCATGGCAAACCATGCATACGATACTGAAAGGCACCAGTAGTTCCGTTTCTACCGAATAATCAATTTATAAAGAATGGAAGGGCTCCCCATGAGCGATGAGAAAACACTCGAGAATAAAGTCATTGACGTATTAAAGACCGTATTTGATCCGGAAATTCCGGTAAATATATATGAACTTGGCCTGATTTACAATGTTCGGATTGAACCGCCGGATCAGGTGTATGTAAAAATGACCCTAACCAGTCCCAATTGTCCGGTCGCAGAGTCCTTGCCTTTCGAGGTGGAAACTAAAGTTAAAGCGATGAAGGATGTCTCCTTTGCACATGTCGAAATCGTGTGGGAACCTTCCTGGCATCCGGGTATGATGAGCGAAGCAGCAAAATTGGAATTGGGTATGCTTTAAACAAACTTTATGAGAAGTTCTGTACAAAAAGGAAATAAAAATGGAAGTTACTGCCAGTCGAGTTAAAGCGATTAAAAAAGAAGAGAATGCGGTCTTTGATCCCTATAAATACCGAAGTGATTTTCCTATCCTAAATGAGAAAGTACATGGAAAACCACTGGTCTACCTCGATAATGCAGCTTCAACACAAAAGCCGATTCAAGTGATAGATTCAATCAGCGATTATTATTTGCATTATAATGCCAATGTACACCGGGCAATCCATGCCCTGGGTGAGCGTGCCACCGAAGCATTCGAGAGCGCTCGCAGACGTATCGCTAAATTCATTGGTGCACCTTCAGAAAAGCAGATCATATTTACACGTGGTACGACAGAAGCGATAAATCTGGTGGCCTGTGGTTGGGGACGCAAATTTATAACGGATGGTGATGAGATTATTCTGAGTGAGATGGAGCACCATAGCAATTTGATTCCCTGGCAGTTATTAACCAAAGAAGTAGGCGCAAAATTAAAATTCATTCCATTTAAGGATGATGGTACGATAGATTTTCCGGTTTTCGAAACTTTGCTCAGCAGTCACACGAAGCTCATTGCTATCACCCATATGTCTAATGTATTTGGTACAATCAACCCGGTTATAAGAATCGTACAGATGGCACATGATCGCGGGATTCCGGTTTTATTTGATGCCGCGCAAAGTGTACCACATTTGCCACTCAGCGTCGAACATCTCAACTGTGATTTTCTTGCATTCTCCGGTCATAAAATGCTTGGGCCCACGGGGATAGGTATCCTCTATGCGAAAAGTCAGATCCTGGAGAATATGAATCCCTACCAGGGTGGTGGTGAAATGATAAGTTCTGTTTGGTTTGAAGAAGCCACCTGGAACGAAATTCCACATAAATTTGAAGCCGGAACACCGAATATTGCCGGTGCTATCGGACTGGCAAAGGCTGTAGAATATCTGGAAAACGTGGGGATGGTAAATTTGGCTCTCTATGAACAGGAATTAACAACCTATGCCCTTGAAAAAATGGCCAAAATACCGGGTATGAAGATTTATGGTTCTGCTCCTGAACGGGGTGGCCTGATTTCCTTTAATCTGGGAGAAATTCATCCACATGATCTTTCTCATTTTTTAGATCAACAGGGAATCGCTGTTCGTGCGGGTCATCATTGCGCACAACCGGTGATGCGTAAATTGAACATCGCAGCTACGACGAGATTGAGTTTTTACTTTTATAATACTAAAGAAGAAATTGACTATACAGTTGATCAATTAAAAAAAGCAAAAGAATTCTTTGCCTATTAACCTGATAAATTCATACCGCAGCCTATTGCTGCAATCCAAAAAAGAAGTCCACGGATTATCCGTCGAAGCCGGATCCCGTCATAGCCACGTCTGCGCCGGGCAGGCAGGCGTTGACTGACACGAATTAACACGGATTTTATTTAAAAAGTATTTTTATTTTAGTTTTAATCCGTGCAAATCAGTTTCCGCCATGTTGTATATCCCGTTTCACGGGATAGGCGGATCCGCTGTGGCGGATAATCTGCGTCATCCGTGTTCTATAAATATCGTTGCGCCGCTGCGAGAAATGAAGAATTCGAGTACCAAAAATTTTGCTAATCGCCCCGGCGATCCGCGGCGGAAATAACAAAGTTTTTGGCTACAATAGCATACCGCAGCGAGACGGGGGGGGTACTGACCCACCTGTTAAATTTCACCTAAGCATTCTATCCATATTCCCAATGATAAAGAAAGAATATTATTATTCTTCTGATATTTTTAAAAAAAACAGTCATTTTCTGAATAATTGGACGAGAATAAATATATCTGATTGACTGTTTAAGCCTCCAATCTTTTATTTCAGGCCTTGATTTATGATGGGAGGGAATACTAAATTACACAGCTAAATCAAAAGGAAAAAATGCCACGTAGACTCAGCTTAGAAGAACGCAAAAATCTGCTCAGTATCCGTAGAAAATTCAGATCACCTGTTATCGGTGTTACCGGAAATGTTGGTAAGACAACAACCATAGAGATGATCAAAACGGTTCTTGAAAAAAAAGGAAAGGTGCTCAAGAACCCTAATGGACATGGGAATTGGGATAATAATCTCAGCACCCTGCAAAAGCTCTCAAGCGATTATGATTACGCTATTTTCGAATTTGATTTTCATCGTGGGCAGAATTATGCAGAAATTTTGCGCTTGATCAAACCCAATATCGGACTGGTCACTAATATTGGTGATGCTCATCTCTCGTACATCGGTGGCATGGAAGATATTGCTTTACAACGGTCAGAAGTTGTTAAGTACCTGGCCCGGGATGGGACGGCGATTTTAAATAAAGATGATGAATTAAGTTCTGCACTGGGTAATTATATCTCTACGAAAAATATTCTCAAATTCGGATTGAGCCAGACGGCAGAATATTATGCTTCCGAGATTGAACAGCAGGGACCGGGTGGCACCTCCCTGTTGCTAAACAATCAGTTTAAAATTGTAATTCCGGTTTACAGTATCAGCGATGTTTACAATTTTCTTAGTGCCACGGCTGCTCTTGTGAGCATGGATTTTCCTCTCGATACAATTTTAGATATATTTCAAAATGAATACGAGTTACCAGCGGGGCGAGGGAAATTATATAAACTTAATGGATTTTATCTGATCGATGAAAGTTATGAAGCTACCAATCGATCAATTGCTAAAGCCGCAAGGGCAATGATTGGTTTTAAACCATACACGGATAAATTGATATATATTCTGGGTGATATGACAGAATCCGGTCCAAATGTTGAAGAGAATCACCTCAATATGGGATATTTTCTTTCGGCTCTGCCCATCGATTGTCTCATCACTGTCGGCTATTATGCAGAATATATCGGTCGTGGCTTCTCGTTAATCCGTAACAAAGAAAAATCGGTTTTTAATTGCAACTCAATTGATCAGATTTTGAGTACACTTGACCAGGTGCTCACCAACAAAGCGGCAATTACCGTTCAGGGGATTGGACAAGTAGCTCAGCGACGCATTTTAAATTATCTTGGGAAAAAAGAATAAAATGCATGAGATGTCCATCGCACAGAGCATTCTGGATATCGTTGATGAGTATATGGCCAAAGAGGATAATGTAAAACTGCTTGAAGTGGCAGTGGAGATCGGTGAACTGGTCGCTGTCGTCCCTGAATCATTGTCTTTCTGCTATGATGTCCTGGTAGAGAATACACCATATATGAATTCCAAAATTATCATCAATATTTTGCCTCTGACCGCTGTTTGTTCCCAATGTAATCATACCTTTAAAATAAAAGATTTCAATTTTATATGCTCCGCCTGTCAGTCAACAAATGTCACGGTCACGCGTGGTCAGGAATTAAGAATTAGTCATCTGGAGGTAGAATAAATGTCGATCGTCACTGTCGAACGAAAAATATTAAAAAAAAATGATGAACTTGCCGCAGAAAACAGGCAAATATTTAAAGATCATAGAATTTTTACTGTTAATCTTCTTAGTTCCCCCGGATCCGGGAAAACCACTCTGCTCGAAAAAACACTGGAAAGATTGAATCACACGATTAAAATTGGTGTGGTCGAAGGAGATGTCCAGACGGATAACGACGCCCAACGGATCGCCCGGTATGATGTTCCGGTGGTTCAGATTGTTACGAATGGTGGTTGCCATCTGGAAGCAAAACTGGTACAAAATGCCTTGGCTAATTTCACGCTTTCCTCTCTGGATCTTCTGATCATCGAGAATGTTGGTAATCTGGTATGTCCGGCGAGCTATGACCTCGGGGAAGCCCATAAAATTGTAATGGTCAGCACGACGGAAGGAGATGATAAACCGGCGAAATATCCTGCCATGTTCCGTGTCTCAGATTTGATGATTATAAATAAGATCGATTTACTTGATTACGTGGATTTTGACATGCAAAAAGTCCGAAAACATGCCCTTACGATAAATCCGAATTTGCATATAATTGAATTGTCCTGTAAATCCGGACAAGGATTTGATGCCTGGATTGATTGGATAAAGGGCAAATTAAGTTCCTACACGATTAAATAATTCCGGTATCACCCGGTCGGTATAATTGATTTCTAAATGTCGTATAACAGGTACAGTGTAAATATATCTTTTATTTAAACTGAAAATTTGATATCTTTCCCGAATAATAAAAAATATAAAAACTATGGAGTCATGATGAGTGTTAATCGATTGGTTTTTTCAGTAATGCTTTTAATCCTGTTCATACTTGTACCTTTTAGCAGTGCCCAAACGGCAAAGGATAGTATTTTCGGTGACGTACAAAAAATGATTGATGAAGCTCGTGAACAAGGCGCAGAATTATTAGCACCGGAATCTTTTAAAAATGCGGTTGCCAGTTTTAAGGAAGCGAATGATTATTATATTAATAATGAAAGTACCCGTGATATCCGGCAAAAACTGACAGAGGCACAGAAATTCTGTAGTCGGGCTATGGAAGCAGTGAATCTTGGAAAAATAACCCTGAAGGACGCGATGAAAGCCCGCTATGACGCCTTAAAATCCGAAGCTGATAATTATGCACCGGAATTATTTAAGGAGGGTGAAGAAAAGTTTAATGATGCGGCGGGAGAAGTGGAAGATGGTGATTTGGAAAGTGCCAGAGATGTAGGAAGCGATTCCGAAGAGTTTTTTCGCCAGGCAGAGTTGAAAGCGATTAAAGATAAAATACTTGGAAATGCGCGACAGCTGGTAAGCGAGGCGACAGAAGCCAGATGTGGAGAATATTCGCCGGGAACCTATCAATATGCCCAGGATTTGCTCAGTCAAGGAGAAGATTTGCTGACTAATAACCGCTATGCTAAGGAAGAGGCAACCAAAATAGCCGATGAATGTGAATATCAGGCCAGACATTCCCTCTATTTAACGCAACAGATTGAAAGTCTCCAAAATGATGAACGAAATTGGGAAAAGATCTTACTGCAGTCTGAAGATATTTTGTCCGGTTTTGCCGCACAATTTGATGAAAAGCACCGATATGATAAAGGTCTGGATGATGCCATTGCCTCGATCAAATCAAAAATTAGTGATCTTCAGGCGGAAAATAAGCAGTTGGAAACCGAAATAACCAGCCTGCAGGAAAAATATAATGTGGTAAGAGAAGAAGCCATTACTTCCTCAACAGAACTGGCAAAAAAAGAAGAAATTGAAGCGAAGATTGCAAAAGTTAAATCCAATTTCAGCCCAAGAGAGGCAAAAGTTGTATTTGATGGCGATAATCTGGTTATTCATCTTCATGGTTTAACATTTCCGACCGGGAAAGCGATAATACAGCCGGAATATTTTTCTTTGCTTTCAAAAGTTCAGGAGTCTTTAAAAATATTTCCTGAAAAACATGTACTTCTGGAAGGCCATACGGATAGCCAGGGTAATGCAGCTGCCAATAAACGTCTTTCCGAAGACCGGGCGTCAGCGGTCCGGGAATATATTATCGCTAATATGGGCATCAACCGTGAGCAAATAACGTCTGTCGGTTATGGTTCCGCAAAACCCGTTGCCTCCAATAAAACCAATGAGGGACGGGCACTTAATCGACGCATAGATATTGTCATCGATCTGACCGATTAATAAATAACAACGAAGGTGTAAGAATGTGTCTGGCTGTTCCTATGAAGGTTATCTCCCGCAAAGATGCGATAGGTATGACTGAAATGGCAGGAGTAAAGAAAGAAGTAAGTTTCATGATGCTCCCCGAAGCAAAAGTAGGGGATTATGTCATTGTTCATGCCGGCTTTGCCATACAAAGATTGAATGAAGAAGAAGCACAGAAAACGCTCGATCTGTTCAGAGAAATGGCCGATCTCGATATAGAAAGCTGATTTTATGGATGCTGAAGAGATTATTGATTGAAGTCTCCGGGATTGTGCAAGGTGTAGGATTCCGGCCATATGTTTATCGTTTATCAAAGCGTCTGCATCTGAATGGTTTTGTAAAAAATAATTCAGATGGTGTTTCTATAGAGATTGAGGGAGATGAGAACTCTGCCAAACAGTTTATAGAAATACTTTCGAACCAACCACCCCCTCTTGCGCAGATTTTAAACAAAAAAGTTACCGATATCCCTCCGACTGGGGTACCTGGATTCCATATTACAAAAAGTGAGTCCCGGCAGCAAAAAAATACGCTCATCTCTCCAGATATTGCTACCTGCGATGATTGTCTTCAGGAAATGCTTGATCCCACAGACCGGCGTTATTTATATCCGTTCATCAACTGTACGAATTGCGGTCCAAGATATACAATAATCTCAGATATACCCTATGATCGTCCGAAGACGTCAATGAACGGATTTTCCATGTGCCGGCGTTGTCAAACGGAATATGATGATCCGATGGATCGTCGGTTTCATGCGCAGCCTAATGCCTGTCCGGTCTGTGGTCCCACCCTGAAATTTATCGGAAAAGACCACCTGGAAACATCTGAAAATTCTTTGGAATTGCTGCTAAGAGCATTGGAAGCAGGTCAGATTGCCGCTATAAAGGGTATTGGAGGGTTTCATCTGGCAGCCGATGCCCGAAACCAGGCAGCTATTAAAATGTTACGTGAGAGAAAACATCGTTTTGAAAAGCCATTAGCTTTAATGGTAAAAGATATCCCAACGATTTCTACTATTGCTTTTTTGAATGATGAGACTATTGTTCAGTTATCGAATTTACACCGGCCGATTGTTTTGTGTAAAAAAAGAGATAACAATGGAATCGCGAAAGAAATTGCTCCGGATAATGATTACTTCGGAATCATGCTGCCCTATTCTCCATTGCACGAACTGATCTTCCGACAAGGGAATCTGGATGTTTTGGTAATGACCAGTGCTAATATATCAGAAGAGCCCATTTGTTTTCGGGATGAAGAGTGCCTCACCAGAATGAATAATATTGCCGATTGCTATCTTCTTCATAATCGTGATATCTACATTCGATGTGATGATTCTGTCATGCATATCTTTAATAACAAGCCTTTCTTTATGCGTCGCTCACGCGGTTATAGCCCCAGACCTGTCATATTGTCTAAGAAAGGAACATCTGTTTTGGCTGTTGGCGGACATCTTAAAAATACGGTATGTTTAACGCGGGAAAATTTCGCATTCCTTAGCCAGCATATCGGCGATTTGGAAAATTTGCAGACCCTCCATGTTTTTAAACAGACCATTGATCATTTGCAGACACTTTTTGAAGTGAAGCCGGAATATATTGTTCATGATCTTCATCCCGAATATGTGTCTACTAAATGGGTCGAAGAGGAGGCGACCGTTCCCCATAGATCCATTCAACACCATTATGCTCATATTCTGAGTGTGATGGCAGAATACGGGATTGAAAAAGAGATTATCGGGATTGCGTTGGACGGCGCCGGTTTCGGTGAGGACCGGGCTATCTGGGGCGGGGAGGTTCTCCTCTGTAACCTGCATTCATACCAACGATTAGCCTATTTCGACTACCTTCCGATGCCTGGCGGTGGGAAAGCTATTCTCGAACCCTGGCGCATGGCTGTTTCATATTTGTTGAAATATTTTGATAATGGTAGTGACCTCGCCGTATCATTATTTGGTGAGAAACCGTTTCCAATTAAAATCATCGAACAAATGATCGAAAAAGGATTAAACGCACCCATGACATCGAGTTGCGGTCGTCTGTTCGATGCTGTTGCAGCAATTCTGGAACTGCGCACAATCGTTGCTTATGAAGGACAGGCAGCGGTTATTCTCGAGTCTATCGCAGAAAAAACGGCATCAGATTTTCTGGATATCGGGAAGATCAATATTGCCCTTGAAAATGACCACTGGATACTCAATCCGAATGAAATCTTACATAATATCGTTAAATATAAAATAGACGGTAAATCATTAGCTAGCATCAGCCGGGCCTTCCATGACGCGCTGATTGATGTTTTTATTCGGGTAGTGGATATTCTTAGAGAACAGAAAGGTACAGATCTCATCGCTTTAAGCGGTGGTTGTTTTCAAAATATACGATTGCTTACCGGTTTATATCAGCAATTGGATGAAAGAGGCTTTCGTGTATTCACTAACAAAGAGGTACCCGTAAATGATGGTGGTATTTCTCTCGGCCAGGCTTACTGGGGCATGCATAATTGTGGACAAAATGCGTAGCGCGTGGAGCGAAGAGCGAAAAGAGAAGAGTTTGTAGGGACGCGGCGTGATCGAGATAAAATCTTTCAGGATTTCAGAATTAGGAATTTGCTAAATCTTGGATGATTTAGTCCCGGTAAATCGTCCCGAGGACGATATTATTTATCGGGAGAATTTGTAATTGGTAATTGGGATTTATTTGGGATTTGGTGTTTTGGATTTGGAATTTCCCTAAACTAGGGACACGGCATGCCGTGCCCACCCGGTAAATACATAATATGGCAACTATAGGGACATGGTTTACATGTCCTGACAATGAAGAGGATCAGCATTTCATGAAGTATCTGGATGAGTTTCGGGATCCACAGGTTGCAAAAGCACTGACAAAGCGTATTGCCGAAAAAACACGGGATATGCCTGCGATAAAACTAATGGAGGTTTGCGGATCGCATACGATGGCTATTGCCCGTTACGGTATCAGACAGTTATTGCCTGAAAATGTAAAATTGATCTCCGGACCTGGTTGTCCGGTATGTGTTACCGCTAATAATTATCTGGATAAAGCGATTGCTCTCGCCCGATTACCGGAAGTAATCATCACTACCTTTGGCGATATGATGCGGGTTCCGGGATCCACGAGCTCGCTCGAAAAAGAACGATCAACCGGTTCGGATATCAGAATTGTGTATTCGACACTGGATGCAATATCGATTGCAGAGAAACAACCGGATAAGCAAGTGATCTTTCTTGGGGTTGGTTTTGAAACAACTGCACCCACCATTGCCGCTTCCATTTTACAAGCGAAAAAATTAGGATTGAAAAATTATAGTGTAATTTGTGCTCATAAAACCATGCCTAAACCGATGGAGGCAATTGCTAGTGGTAAAAAGGTTGATTTGCAGGGATTTATCTGCCCCGCCCATGTGAGCACGATTATCGGTTCGCAACCATATGTATTTCTTGCTGAAAAGTATCGCATGGCCTGTGTTATCGCAGGATTTGAGCCGCTTGATGTGCTGGAGGCCATTGATATGCTCGTTGAACAGATTTATTCAAAGAATCCCACGGTTCAAATTCAATATTCACGGGTAACAACCGCCGAAGGCAATATCTATGCATTGAATATGATGTCTGAGGTATTTGAAGTATGCCATGCTGAATGGAGAGGTATCGGAACGATTCCTGATAGTGGCTTGAAAATCAGAGATAAATACGGCTTGTATAATGCAGATAATAAATTCCATGTGGAGGTCGAGCCAACACAGGAAGCTTCAGGATGCATCTGCGGTGAGGTTATGCAGGGAATCGCCGTTCCGAAGGAATGCTCCCTCTTTGGGACTAAATGTACACCCGAAGATCCCGTGGGTGCTTGTATGGTTTCATCAGAAGGTAGTTGTGCGGCATCATATAAATATGAACAATTATAATTAGCCTGACTTATTTATACCGCAGCGATGCTGCAATCAAATATCAAATGACAAATTACAAAATCCAAATAATAATCAATTCTCAAAATACTAATGACCGAAATATAAACGATTGAATTTCTTGAATTGTGATTTGGAATTTATTTGATATTTGTGATTTGTTATTTGTCTTTTAAAAACTTTGTTAAAATAACAAAGTTTTTGTTTGTAATAGCATAACGTAGCCTATTGCTGCAATCCGAAAAAGAAGTCCACGGATTATCCGTCGAAGCCGGATCAGGCGCAGACTGACACGGATTAACACGGATTAAAACTAAAATAATTATTAATAAATAGCAGCATCGCTGCGGCGCTGCGAGAAATGAATTATCCAGGTTAGTAAAAATTTTGATTGGAAAAATATCAATGAAAAATCAGGATAGAATATTGCTTGGTCACGGAAGCGGCGGAAAACTTTCTCATCAGCTGCTTTCTGATGTTTTTTTGACATATTTTAAAAATGAAGAGCTGGCAAAATTGAATGATGCCGCCCGATTAGATTTTCCCGGTGAATCCCTTGTCTTTTCAACGGACACGTATGTTGTCGATCCTATTTTTTTCCCGGGAGGAGATATTGGTAAGCTGGCGATCTGTGGAACAGTGAATGATGTCGCCATGATGGGAGCAATTCCTTTGTATTTGAGTGCCGGTTTTATCATTGAAGAAGGTTTTCTGTTTACCGACCTGAAAAGAATATTAGAATCGATGGCAGAAGCAGCTGCAGAGGCGAAGGTACAACTTGTTACCGGTGATACCAAGGTGGTACCAAAAGGCGCTGCCGATAAGATATTCATCAATACTGCCGGTGTCGGAAGTCCAATCAATGGTATCAATCTGTCCGGTCACAATGCCCGCGTAGGAGATCAAATAGTGCTAAATGGAAGTATTGCAGATCATGGGGTTTCTGTAATGAGTGCGCGTGAAGGATTGGAACTCGATATGGATCTGCAGACGGATGCAGCACCCCTGAATCACCTGGTTAGGGAGATATTAGATAAAATACCGGATGTACACGTCATGCGCGATCCAACCAGGGGAGGAGTGGCGACAACATTAAATGAAATCGCCGGGCAGTCACAAATAGGAATCAAACTTTATGAAAAAGCATTGCCGATATCGCAACAGGTGCATGCGGTTTGCGAAATTCTTGGACTGGATCCCCTATACATCGCGAATGAGGGAAAAGTAATTATTTTTACACCTGCCACCCGGGTTGAAAAACTACTCCAAATAATGCATGGGCATGAATATGGTCAGAATGCTTGTGTGATTGGTGAGGTTATCAACGAGCCCAGGGGCAAAGTATATATGGAAACAATGATCGGTGGGCAGCGAATGATCGATATGCTTGCCGGAGAGCAATTACCGCGAATTTGTTAATAAATTTCCTATTTCTGAGAATTTTATTCAACACCATTCCCATAAAATATATACTTAGTTCCCAAACAGGTCATCATCTCTGACTAAGATTGTGTAATATTATGGAAATTTGTTGTTATTGCACGGGAAAATCTGAAATTTTAAGTATGGCATATATTTTGTACGTCTTTTTTGTTATGGGAATGGTAAATAAATCAGCAAATGCAGTATTAATATTGGAAAATGATCGCGATTTAGCAGATAGTATCCGTCTGTTTCTGGAAGATGTTTATCCTGTCTATATTATTGATGATCCATCAAAATTAAGAACATATATTACAAAATACAGAATTAAATTGCTGGTAACTGACCTTGATATGGCCTATCAAAATCTTCAACATAATCTGCAGGTAATAAAATCCTCTAATCCTGGTGTTAAAATAATTCTCATGTACATGTTTTTAGATGAAGATGGACAAAAAAATCATTCGATTTTAAATGAGGCGGATGATTATATTTTTAAACCCTTTGATGCCGATGTTTTTCGCTATAAAGTTGATCGCCTCCTTGCCTGAGGTTCTGAAACTTTAGTAATACCTCCGGGCAGCTCCCGGTTTCACCTGACAGATTACCCCATATATTATTTTTTATTCTTTTTTTAATGCGTGGTTGATAAAATCCAAAGGGCGATGGGATTCTTCTCAAAGTACAAATGGGTTGAATCTTATACAATAGGTTGATAAATTCTAAGCTAATCTTAGGGGAGATCTCCGTGAAAAGCATTGCCTTTCATAGTAAAATCCATCTTGATACGAGAGAGTTTAATGTTCATACCGGCAGCGTTCCTGAGAAACAAGTAGTCGTCAGTGAAATCTTCGAAAAAGGGCGATTCATCACTTCTCAACAACTGCCCTTCCCGACAAGAGAACCGGATAATACCTCTTCTGAAATAAAATACCTAAAATCCATTGCTTCCGAATTTCATAAAGATATGATCGATGAGGTCAATTTACTGTTTAATATACATGAAAAGATTCGACCGCTTAAGAAATACCAAGCCCACTTTAAACTAGGTTTATTGTTTTATTACAGGAATATTTTAAGCGAAGCGATTGAAAATTTTGAGCAGGCCATTCAATTGCAGGATAGTTTTATTTCTACCTATGTCCAGCTGGGCAAATGCTATCTCAAGAAAGGGCAGTATCAGGATGCCGTTGAAATATTTGAAAAGGGATTACAAATTGAATCTAATTTTCCGGATTTATTAAATGGCATGGGAGTAGCTTTGACCTTTGCCAATGATTATGAAAAAGCATCACAGATACTTCAGGAAACGATTAAGAAGAAACCTGATTTTGATGAAGCTAACTTTAATTTAGGTGTCGTCTTGTTTCTGAGTACCCTGGAAGGATCTACTGAAACGGAAAAAGCGATCGTACCTTCACGGGTGATACGCTATATCAAAATATTGAACAATTTAGACAGATACATAGAATCACACTGGAAAAATTCCTTTGAATTAACATTACAAAAAATCTCGGATGGTAATCTGGAGGAAATCCTGGATAGTCTGAGAAATATCCAGCTAAAACTTATTACGCATATCAAGATAGATGTATTGATCGAGTCTTTTTATCTTAAATTTATGTATAGTGGCCGGGAGCTGGATTTTAAGGAGCTCGATTCCTATGAGAACCGTATTCGAAGATTGGCTCCCAAACGGCAAAATTTTGCCGATTATTGGAATGAAATGGGAATTATTCATATCATCCAATGTCGTCATCTGTTTCTTCAGTCTGTAAGAGAGATTGAACAAGCTGTCGCATTGAATGAAAATTACCGGGAAGCTTCTAATAATCTGGCATTGATAAAAAATGTAAAAAAAGGTTTTTTAATCCTGCTGCGTGCAATCCTGAAGTAAAATCTCCCGATATTATGGCAAAAATTCTAGTTGTAGATAATGAACAGCCCATGTGCAAGATCATTAAAATAGCGCCCGAAATGGATGACTATCATATAGAAATGGCTTTTTCCGGTGTGGAGGCTCTGAATTAGGGATAACGCGACGGCGCTTATACTCAATGATTGAAAGATTTGGCCTTTAAATGTGTCACTCCAGCAGATGTGTAATTAATCCGCTGCGCAATTTGGGCTCAAACCACGTAGATTTTGGGGGCATAATCTCTCCGGCGTCGGCGGTCGCCAGAAGATCTTCGATACTGGTTGGATAGAGAGAAAATGCTACTGCCATTTCACCGGTATCAACCCGTGCTTCCAGTCCCTCAATGCCTCGTATACCTCCAATAAAATCAATACGCTTATCTTTTCGGGGATCGCCTATATTCAAGATTGGTTTTAGCAGATTCTCATACAAAATACTAACATCCAGTCTCTGTGTCGGATGGTTATCCTTCCAGGTGCCGGGAATCGCGGAAAGCCGATACCACATGCCATGCAGGTACATACCAAAATCATGTCTCAATTTTGGCTTGTAGCCCTCTGAACGTGCAAATTCGCGCACTAAGAACTTCTTTCTGAGTTTTTCTAAAAATTCCTCTGCGTTTAAACCGTTAAGATCTTTTACCACTCGATTATAGTCCATAATGTACATCTGATCATGGGGAAAAAGAACAGAAAGAAAATAGTTATATTCTTCATTGCCTGTATGTTGTGGATTTTTTTTACTCAAGACCTCACTGGCTCTCGTCGCAGCAGCTGAGCGGTGATGTCCATCTGCAATATAGAGGACCTCGATGTCCGAAAATTCTTTTTCAATCCTGTGTATAAAACTTTGATTGGAGACTACCCAAAAGGTATGCTGAATACAATCGTTTGTTTTGAAGTCGTATACAGGTTCTTGATCTGATATTTCTTCCACAAGACCATTGATCGATGCAGTAGACCGGTAGGTTAAAAAAACCGGACCGGTTTGTGCTTTTAATGATAAAATATGATTTAAACGGTCGTCTTCTTTCTCGAGACGTGTCAACTCATGTTTCTTGATTTTATCCCGTTTATATTCATCAGTAGAGACACAGGCAACAAGACCGGTTTGTTCATGTAAATCCATTTTCTGACGATATAAATAAAATGCTGGTTTTTCATCCTGTAACAATATCTTTTCATTGATGAATTTTTTGAGATTCTCCGCACCCTTCGCATATACAGCAGGATCGTATAGATCGGTATCTGGCGGTAAATCGATTTCCGGTTTATTTATGTGCAAAAATGAATACGGATTCCCCGTGGATAATTGGCGGGCTTCGTCACTATTAATCACATCATAAGGTGGTGCAGCAATTTTCTCGGCAAAATCCGGTTTGGGGCGTAAACCCCGAAAAGGCCTGACAACTGCCATTTTTCACTCCTTAAAACTTAAATGGTAAGGTGAAAAATAACCATACCGTGTTGATCTAAATATTAACCATGAAGATCACGAAGATCTTATATTGACTAATCTTTTATATAGAGCGATGTTAGCATATAGATTATATTAATATTTAAAAGCTTCGTGTACTTCGTGCGCTTCATGGTTAAATCTTTTTATATATTCTAATTTAACCGGCCAGAGGCCGTCACTCACTCAAGAGTGAGTCCCAGGTCCTTGCAAGGACAAATCTTGATATAAATATAAGGCTTGAGAGTATAAAAAGCACTGTAAAAAAACTTGTATTTCCTTTTGACTCTAAATCAGTGTGGCATTAAATTCTAACAATAAAATTAATATTATCTGAGAGATAATCAATAATTCCAAGTTAAATAATATCAATAACTTATAAAACTAGACTATCACCTAAAATGTCATTTGTTCACCTACACTCACACACCAATTACAGCCTGTTGGATGGCGCGGGAAAAATACATGAAATGGTCAAAGAGGCCAAAAGACAAGGCATGGATAGCCTGGCGATTACCGACCATGGAAATATGTTTGGATCTCTTGAATTTTATACCCAGGCTAAGAAAAATGGAATCAAACCGATCATTGGATGTGAGGCCTATATTGCCCCCCGGGAAAGGACACTGCATAAGCCGGTAGAAGGTGAATCTCATTCCTATCATCTGGTTCTTTTAGCAAAAAATGAGACCGGATATAAAAATCTTATCAAACTTTCTTCTTATGCCTATCTGCAGGGATTTTATTACAGACCGCGCATTGACAAAGAATTATTGAAAGAATATTCAGAGGGTCTGATTGTTTTGACGGCCTGTATGAAAGGTGAAATTGCTTATAAGCTCAGAAGAGGTCGTAAGCAATCAGCTATTGAGGCGGCCGAGTACTATCTGGACCTATTCGGAGACGACTTCTATTTTGAAATTCAGAATCACGGGATCGCCGAAGAGTCTGAAGTATACCCCAAAGTATACGACCTTGCCCGGGAAATGGGTGTGCCGGTTGTTGCCACGAATGATGTTCATTATCTTCATCAGAAAGATTCACATGCGCACGACATTTTGCTCTGTTTGCAGACCGGTAAAGACCGGGATGATCCCAATCGTATGAGGTATAATACCGATCAGCTGTATCTAAAATCTCCGGAAGAAATGGTACAATTATTTAAAGAATATCCGCATGTGGTTGAGCGTACGCAGGAGGTAGCAGATAAAGTAAATCTTGAAATAGATTTTAATCAGCAATATTTACCTGAGTTTCCGATTCCTGCTTCAGAGGGCAAGGTAGCAGCGGATGAATATTTGGAAAAACTGGCACGGTCCGGCTTGGAGAAAAAGTATCCGAATCTAAATAAAGAAATTGAAAAACGATTGGGTTATGAACTGGAAGTTATCAAAAACATGGGATTTGCCGGTTATTTTTTAATCGTTCAGGACTTTATTGATAATGCACGACAAAAAAATATTCCGGTGGGTTTGGGTAGAGGTTCAGCAGCTGGCAGTTTGGTTGCTTATGCTCTGGGAATAACGGATGTGGATCCCATTAAATATGATCTTCTTTTTGAACGTTTTCTTAACCCTGAGAGAGTCTCATTACCCGATATTGATATCGATTTTTGTTATGAACGAAGAGATGAAGTCATAGAATATGTAAGAGAAAAATATGGCAAGAAGAATGTCGCACAGATCATTACTTTTGGGACAATGGCGTCGCGGGGTGTCATCCGGGATGTCTCCCGTGTATTAAAAATCCCTATTTCCAAGGCAGATGCCATTGCCAAAAAAGTACCGGTTGTTCAAGCAAAACCGATGCCCCTGGCCAAAGCTTTTAATACAGTTCCCGAACTTAAAAAACTTAAGGATGATGAAGATTCCAAGATTCAGGAACTGATTGAATATTCACAGACGTTGGAGGGATTGTCACGACATATGTCGGTGCATGCTGCAGGTATTCTTATTGCCCCGGATGATATTACCAATTACGTACCACTCTGTCTGAATTCAGATAAACAAGTGACTACTCAATGGGCTATGGGTTGGTGCGAGGCTACCGGATTGCTGAAAATGGATTTTCTTGGTCTTCGGAACCTGACAGTAATCCATAATGCGGAAGAAATGATCAGGGAGAGGCACGATAAAAATTTTTCCATCAGTAATATTCCCCTTGATGATGAAAAAACGTATGAATTGTTTGGACGTGGTCAAACGATTGGTATCTTTCAATTTGAAAGTTCCGGCATGCAGGAATACCTGAGAAAATTGAAGCCGAACAAAGTAGAAGATCTAATCGCTATGAATGCCCTTTACCGGCCCGGTCCGATGAACATGATCGATGATTTTATTGATAGGAAAAAAGGCCGTAAGAAAATGACTTATCTCCACCCGGTTCTTGAACCTATTCTAAAAGAAACATATGGCATTATTGTTTATCAGGAGCAGGTGATGCGCATTACTTCAGATCTCGGTGGTTTTTCTCTGGCAGAATCTGATATTATGCGACGAATCATGGGTAAAAAGAAAAAAGAGGAGATGCAGGCCCAAAAAGATAAATTTATTCAGGGATGTATCAAAAATAATATCAATAAAAAAATTGCCCAGGAAGTGGCTGACCTTATTGAAAAATTTGCCTCTTATGGATTTAACAAATCACATGCTGCTGCTTACGCTCTGATTGCCTACCAGACTGCATATCTAAAAAGCAATTTTCCTGCTGAATTCATGTCTGCTAATCTGTCGAGTGAAGCTTCGAATACCGATAAGATCGTTTTATTAATCGATGAATGCCGTAAGATGGGAATCGTAGTGATCCCACCTGATGTTAATCATAGTAAAGCGAAGTTTGAACCGATTGAAAAAGATAAAATTGCCTTTGGAATGGCAGCCATTAAGAACGTTGGATTGGGAGCCATCGAATCCATCATTTTTAACCGAGAAAAGGATGGAAAGTATCTTAATATTTTTCAGATGCTCCAGAGAGTGGATTTGAGATTGGTTAATAAAAAAATACTTGAGAGTTTGATTCAGTGCGGGGCCTGTGATTCCCTGGAGGGTAACCGTGCTGAAAATTTCCATAGTATAGAAACAGCCACCGATTTTGGTCAGAATTTTCAGAGTAAAAGCAAATTTAATACTAATCAACACTCTCTTTTTAATATTAATTCAGAGGTGAATGATATTGTCAGCTATCCGAAGTTGCCCGATTTACCCGACTGGTCAGCACAGGAGAAACTTCAAAAAGAGAAGGAATTTTTAGGTTTTTATATGTCCGGGCATCCCTTGAAAAAGTATGAATCCCTCATCAGATTGTATTCCACAGACTGGTCGATGTCCAATGGAGAGACCCCGACTGACAAATCAATGATAAGAATTGCCGGTATCATTACCGAGATTCGTACCTTGCTTGACAAGAATAATAATATGATGGCCTTTGTCAAGATCGAAGATATTAATCGTGTTTTTGAAGCTGTTGTCTTCGCCTCGGTTTACCCAAAAGTTGAGAGTTTTCTAAAAACTGATTCTATTGTTCTAATGCAGGGACGTCTAAATTCTGAAGCAGATGATCCCGTTAAAAAAATAATTTGTGAAGAAGTTTATGATCTTATGCAGGTGCCGGGAGAACTAACAAAATCACTTTTACTCATTATTAATAAAACAAAAATTTCAGATGAAAAGATAAATTTTCTAAAAAATTTACTGGCTTCGCATCGTGGAAAGATCCCGGTCTATTTCAGAGTTTCCATAAATGGAAAAAGTGAGATTAACATGGTATCAAAGAATCTAAAGATTGCCATGTCTAACACCTTGTTAGAAAAATTAGAGCAAATATTATCTTTTGAAAATATCAAAGTTAAGGTTTCATAATTTTGAGAGTTGTGGTTCAAAGGGTGCGGTCAGCCTCGGTCCGTGTAAATAATAAAATAGAAGGAAAGATCGGACATGGATTGCTTCTGCTAATCGGGGTTTCTGGTACCGATGCTAGGTCTGATATCGATTTTGTTGCAAATAAATGCGCTGAATTGCGTATATTTCCAGATAATGAAGGAAAAATGAATCGCTCTGTTTTGGATGTTGGCGGAGAAATTCTGTCCATCTCTCAATTTACACTTCTGGGAGATACAAGAAAAGGCAGACGACCCAGTTTCATAAAAGCCGCAAAACCTGAATTAGCTGAAGATTATTATTATTATTTTAATCAGATTCTCACCCAGAAAGGTTTACATGTCGAAACCGGCGTATTTGGAGCAATGATGGATGTAGAATTAATCAATGCAGGACCGGTTACTTTAATTATCGATTCCAAAGAAAATTGAAATAAAATAAATATAGTATTATGAAAATATTAGAATGGGTAAAACAATCGAAGTTAGCAAAAATTATTTTGGCCTTAATTACTTTAGTTCTTTTTACGGTCCTAATGGATAAAGTGGTGATGCCACTCTATGTTAATTTGGGAGATGAAACAGAACTTCCGGATGTAATAGAAATGTCCGTTGGTGAAGCCAAATCCCTGCTAGAGGAACATGGTTTTCATGTTGTTATCAAAGATTCATTATATGACACACATCATCCAATCGGGACGGTTATTGAGCAAAATCCCTACCCGTATGCAATTGTTAAAGAAGGCCGCAGGGTTTATCTGTCAGTTTCTAACGGAGATAAGCCGATTATCATGCCTAACCTTTTTGGTGTATCTCCCAGAGAAGCTATTTTAATTTTAGAAACCTTTGGACTTAAACTGGGATCAAAAAATTACGTCTATTCAGACCGGTATTATGAAGGAACAGTGATGGGACAATCGTATCCTCAGGGACAAGAAATAAAATCCGGCTCAAAAATTGATATTATTATCAGTTTAGGACAGTTAAGTGCGGAAGGAATTGTTCCCGATCTGGTGGGAAAAAGTTTACATGAGGCCAGAGAACGTCTAAATGCGGTAAAATTGACCATTGCTGAAATTGTCTGGGAAGAAAGAGATAATATTTTACCGGAGACCGTTATCTCACAATCATTACCGTCAGGGCAGACCTTCGATCCCGAAGAAACGATTGTATTGGTCGTAAGTAAAGAAATGTAAATTGAAACCGAAAAAGAAAATTAGAAAATGAATAAAGTTAAAATTGCACCTTCCGTTTTATCGGCTGATTTACTTAGATTAAAAGAACAAGTTAAGGCGGTTGAAAAAAATGGCGCTGATTTTATCCATGTAGACATAATGGATGGTCATTTTGTTCCAAATATAACCTTTGGTCCCGTTATTGTATCTACTTTGAAAAAAATTACGAACTTACCGCTGGATGTGCATCTCATGATTTATAATGCTGATAAATACATCCCAGACTTTGCCAGGGCAGGAGCAGAGATCATTACGGTGCACCAGGAGGCTGAAACTCATCTTCACCGCTGTATCCAAATGATTAAAGATCTGGGAGTAAAAGCGGGTGTATCTCTGAATCCTGCTACAGATTTATCGACCCTTGGACCGATCTTACCGGAACTGGATTTGGTTTTACTGATGACCGTTAATCCTGGATTTGGTGGACAGGTATTTATACCGCTCGTCTCTGAGAAAATATCACGCCTTGCCGAGCATAAACGTGAGCACCAGCTCCGGTACCTGATCGAGGTGGATGGAGGAATAAATCCTCAGACGGTTCCGGAGGTCGTCAAGGCCGGAGCGGAAGTACTTGTCGCCGGTCATGCTATTTTTGCACAAGAAGATATAGGAAAAGCTTGCCGTCACTTAAAAGAGATTGCCGAAAGTTCGTTTGAAAAGAGTTGACTTGTTAAATTATTCTGCGGAGCTAAAACGAAAAAGTATTCATCTCAGCTGTTCTTTTTTGCCTGTTTTATACTATTATTATTTCAGTTGGGAACAAATTATTGTCCTCAGTAGTACGATAAGTATATTTTTTCTAATTGCCGAGTTCTTGAGATTCCGGCATAAGACGAGCGGAAAATTATTTGAACAAATATTTTTTCCTTTGCTCAGGGAAGACGAGAAGAAAAAACATATCACAGGAGCAACCTACTTATTCATTTCTACTACCATTACCTTTTTAATTTTTGAAAAAAATATTGCTGTTCCCTCAGTGTTGATATTGACGATTGCTGACTCATTTGCCGCTATTGTAGGTAAAATGACAGATTTTGGTAAGTTTTTTAATAAATCTTTATCCGGATCGGCAACATTTTTTATCATTGGTATTGGGATTGTTATCCTGTTTATTCCTGATTTAGGATGGCTGTCAGTAGTCGTTTTAGTCCCGGTAACACTGGTCGAGGCACTACCACTGGGAGTTAATGATAATCTGTTGATTTCATTAGTAACAGGTTTTATTTTATATCTGATTACATAAGAGAGCCTGGTATTTCAAATGAAAATAAGATTCATATTATGTTTTTTATTATTCTTTACGTCAATCACACAGGGCGGCGGCTTTAAAAAATATGCCGGAGAATTTTTATCAGCTGGTGTCGGTAGCCGAGCGCTGGCAATGGGGGGCGCATTTGTAGCTGTTGCCAATGATGTTACCGCAGGTTACTGGAATCCGGCCGGACTTATTGATTCTCCGGGTTTACAAATTCAATTTATGCATGCAAAACAATTTATGAGCTCTATTCAATATGATTATTTTGGTATATCGAATCCCTATGATGAAAAATCTGTTCTGGCATTTTCATTTATACGCTGGGGGGTAAATGATATTAAAGATACGCGAAATGCTCTGCTGGGAAGCACGATCAGTGAAGGTATTGATTATTCAAAAATCACCTCTTTTAATATCTCCGATTATGTATTTTACATCAGTTATGCGCGACAGTATAATGAAGATCTGTCCATAGGTGCCAATGTTAAATTTATTTACCGTGACTTTTCTTCAGAAAGTGCCATGGGAATAGGGTTTGATGCCGGTATTAAATACAACCTGATGCCGGAACTTTTTCTGGGTTTAATGATCAGAGACATTACAACAACGATGATGGCCTGGAGTACCAGTGAAAAGGAATTTATCTCTCCCTCTTTGCGACCTGGTATTAGCTACCGAATTAATTTTGATGCGATTAGTTTGTATCTCCAACCATCTGTTGATATGAGTATACTGCTTGAATCGAGAAATAAATCCGCTCAGTTGGGTGTCGGCGTCTTTAGTGTCGATTCATTCTGGGGCCTGGAGGCTGGATTCAAAGATATTTGTTTTTTGAGATTTGGCTATGATGATCTTTCCAGATTCAATGCGGGTTTAGGCGTCAGCATTAAAAAATTGGCTGTTGATTATTCATATACCAATTTCGATGATATTCTGGGAAACGTTCATAGAATCTCTTTCCATCTAAAACTTCGCTCTTAAAACTAGACCTGTCAATAGCTCCTTGTTTTTTACCTATTCTTCCTTCAAATCTTCGATACGATCATTGGATTTCTTTGCATATTTTGAGTTTGGAAATTTATTTATTACCTCATTGTAGGTTTCAATTGCAGCCTGTTTATTTTTTAATTCATCCCTATACAGTTCAGCTGCATTGTAAAGATGTTCCGCCGCATCTTCTCTATTTGAAAATTGATCGGCATATATTTTTAAAACTTCAATCGCCTTCTCATAGTTCTCTAATTTCCGGCGATATAAAGATTCCATTTCCAGAAGTGCTTCTGAAGTAAATTTAGCTTTAGGATATAATTCGAATATTTGATGGTAACTGGCAATGGCTTCCTCATAGTTTTTTTTCTTAACCATAATTTCTGCCACTCTTTTTAAGGACTCAACGGCATACTGGTTATTAGCATAAGTCTCAACAAGTACCCGGTAGTTTGATACGGCCTCATCCGGGTTATCTAACTCTTCCTCATATAATTCAGCGAGAAAAAACTGTGCATCACCGGCAATCGGTACTTCCGGATATGCGGCTATTAGTTTGACAAATGTATCTTTAGATTTTTGATATTCTTTGGTTTCTTTATACTGTAATAGTCCAATTTGAAATAGGGTTTGGGGTATTAAAATACTCTCCGGTGAAATGTATTGTATCTTAGTATAAGCCAGAATGGATTCATCCCAATCGGATAGTTTACTATAGATATCACCAATCCAAAAATAAAGCTGATCGGCGTTTTTTACCTTTCCGGAATATAATTTGATATAAATGTTGATCTCTTTGACAAGTTGTTCATTTAGATCCTCTATATTCAGTTCGTAAATAAAATTGAGAAAATCATAGTAGGCATTGTTTTTATCAGTAAATGAGAGAGATTGACTGGTGAATTCATCAACGAACTTTCGTTTTTCTCTAAATGTTTTTTCATCTTTATTATGTACGATCTGATTCAGATTGGAAATAGCATCATTTCGCCTATCACTGTTCGGATATAAAAATTTGATCTTTAAATAGGCCATAAATGCTTGCGCGTACTGTTCTTCGTCTTCATAAAGATTGCCGAGCATAAACAATGCCTCATCGCAATGCGGGGAATCCCAATACATTTCTATAAAGAGGGAGTGCTCTTCGATCAGGTAGTTCATAACATCAGAATTTCTGGTGGCGAATGCATTTTGTAAGTATTTAAAGGTACCTTCTTCAGGTATCTGGGCAAATAAACCACTGAGCAAGATAACACTCAAAATTGCCGTAAAGATCAGTTTTTTCATAGCTTTCTCCATTTTTTATATAACTTTTTTTGGTTGCACAAATATTGTTTTAGCCTGAAATATAAGTACTGCCCCCGGCAGCGCCTTACGTGGTTTTCTCACATAGCGTACTTCAGTGTAGTTAACCGGTACGGTGGAAGAATTTTTTGCGGCACTGAAATAGGCAGCCACACCTGCTGCCTGTTCGATGACTTTCAGTGGAGGTTTATGATTTTTATCCGCTAAATGAATCACCACATGTGATCCGGCAACACCCTGTGCATGGAGCCATATATCATATTTATTTGAAAATTTGAATGTAAGTAAATCATTATTGCGCGCATTTTTTCCAATTAAAACTACCCATTTTTGATCAATAAGCAATCGATTAAAGGATGAAGGATCTAATCTGATTTTCTTTTTAATGATACCTTCTTTTTGGAGCAAATGTTTATCTTCAAGCAACTGCTCCAATTTTTCAGCTTTTTTCAAACTGCCGATCTTTTCTGCATCAGTATAAGTTTTTTTCCAGAAATTAAGCTCCTGGGTATAGGTATCTTTTTTTAATTGCAGATCTTCCTTCATTCCATTGATATTTTTATATTTTTCAAAATATTTGCTTGCATTTTCTTGTATGGAAATTTTTGGATCCAGTGTGATGGAAATGAATTCTTCCTTTGCAGAATATATATCTTTCAATTTTACCTGATCGATCCCTTTCTCAATTTTAGATAAATGGGTAAGTAGTAAATGACCCTTTAATTCTGATATTCTTTTTTTTTCTTTCAGTTGTCTAAAATTCGTGATCTTCTTTAAAGTTTTCTCTAAATAATTTATTCTGTTTTGTATTTTTTTTTTACTTTGAATGAGAAGACGGTCTGTCGTATATTTCTGCCGGTACCGAAAAATAAATTGTTTCCAGGCCTCGTTTAATTCCTTATATATCTCTGTTTCGTAGTCATTGGATAGATGGCGCAAACGAACCAATGATAAAAATATTGACTTCTGTGGATGTTCGTAAAGATAAACATCACCATGCTTTAATTCACCATTTATTTCATCGATATTTTCGATAAGTCGATTCCATTTCTGAATAGTGATAGTGGAAAGCGCAGTATCAGGTTTTATTTCACTTCTAAAACATATCTCTGTCGCTAAGATTTTATTAAAACCGCCTAATCGCTGCTGAACAAATAATGAGACAGGCTGTATAATATTTGTTCTATTGAAAGTTGTTAATTCTGTAAACGCCAAGATTTGACTCTCTGGTGTTTCCCGCGTCCTATCGGATACTTTTTTTTCTTTTTTAAAAGATTCAATTGTCACCCCATTATTGCCGGTTAAATAGATATTTTGATTCCGACCATAAAATATGCAGTGCAGGGTAAACTTTTCAAAGTTTATTTTGATGTTCTTATCAAAGGGTGCAATTGTAAAATTTATTATTTTCTCGTCTCTGAGATCCTTGAAAAAATCTATTTTTGGCGTTTTTATATTTTGAACAGGATCAATAATAAGGTAAGGGGTCTGGATCTGGATTCCTAACCGAAGAAAGCAGCTTTCATCATTTTGGAGATGCAGAACAAGTTCATCTTTCCTATAGGTAAAGCAATTGATCACACGTGAAGAACCGATTCTTTTGTTAAGAAAATTTATCTGACGTTCGAATAGATAATAATTTTTATACATAATCTGCTGGTACCAATAAAAACTTTATTATTCCGGTAAAGTTTTGAAAATAATAAATCAAAAATCTCAAAAGTTCAATCTTTGCTTTTAATCCATTATTTTTATAAATTTAAATATAAAAATATAAGTAAAAAAAACATAGACTTCAGGAAAAAATCCCACATAATGCCACGAAGTATGACAGGATTCGGCCGTTCGGAATTAAGAAACAACCGTCATGAAATAACTGTCGAGATCAGGAGCCTCAATAATCGATATCTTGATATCGGTTTAAAATTACCTAAATCATTAAATACCTATGAATATAGCCTGAAAGAACTCATCAAGAAAAGAGTTTTTCGGGGCAAACTCAATGTTATTGTTAATCATAAGAATCTTGCGCTGACGAATGGCGATTTTCGCCTGAATGAAAATACTGTTCAGTTTTACCTCCATCTTCTTGAGCGGATAAAAGATCAAACCGGTTTAAAAGATAGCATTACCCTGGATCATCTTCTTCAATTTAAAGAATTGCTGGAACCGGAAGAAATTGTTTTAGAGGATAACGAGGTGGAATCCATGCTGATTAATGTATTTGAGAAGGCTCTGGATAATCTGGATTCAATGCGCATGAAGGAGGCTAAAAACATTGGGACAGATATATATTCCCGCCTGAATAATATCAAAAGGATTCTCCGCACCATTACCAAAAAAGCAAAAGATTCACCGAGATCAGAGTTGAATAAATTATATTCGAGATTGCAGGAACAGATAGATAAGAAAAAAGTGGACAAAGACCGGTTGGAGTTGGAACTGGCTTTAATTGCGGACCGGGTTGACATTACTGAGGAATGTACACGCTTATCGAGCCATCTGGAACTTTTTAAAGAAATAATGGATACGCAGGATGAAGTAGGAAAACAATTAACCTTTGTCCTACAGGAGATGCACAGAGAAACTAATACCATTGGTTCAAAGACATCCGACGTTACTATCTCACATGACATGATTGGAATGAAAGAAGAAATTGAGAAACTACGCGAACAGGTTCAGAATCTGGAATAAATATCAATGCATAAATTTCGCAGTCAGCTCATAGTACTCTCTGCCCCCTCTGGAGCAGGTAAAACCACCATTGCTAAAATGTTGACAAATCGTCATCCGGAGATGGCCATTTCGGTTTCGGCTACTACCCGCCCAAAACGCCCCAGAGAAAAAGATAAAAGAGACTATTTCTTCATTACCCAGGCAGATTTTGAAGAAAACATCAAGGAAAAAAATTTTGTCGAATTTGAAGAAGTACACGGGGACTATTACGGAACGCTAAAAAACCAGGTTGAGGAATTGATTTGTCAAAACAAAATTGTGGTGTTTGATATTGACGTAAAGGGAGCTTTATCAATAAAAAAAAAATATCCGGAAGCGCTTCTGATCTTCATAAAGGCGCCCTCAGAGGCGGAGTTGAGAAAACGTTTGAAAAACCGGAAGAGTGAAAGTGAAGAGGGGATTCAAAAACGGTTATCCAGAATTGATTTTGAGATTTCCCAGGCAGATAAATTTGATCACATCGTACTAAACGATAGTCTTAATCATGCGTTGGAACAGATCGAAAAATTGATTGGTCTGTAAAATCTGATATATATAACATTGTGCAGTACGAAGTTGCAAACAAAGAAAAAAATCGTCCACAGATTTCACGGATTTAATTTAAAAATTATTATTATTTTAGTTTTAATCCGTGTCCGGCTGCGCCGGATAATCCGTGGATAAAATTTTTGCTAAAATAACAAAAGTTCCTGATAGTAATGCCATAATAAAAAACGACTTAAGGCGTGCGATCACTGGGGACTATAACCAGCAGGGATTGTATGGCTATTAAAGGTAAAAAAATATTACTTGGAATTTCCGGTGGAATTGCGGCTTATAAAACCGCAGAATTAGCACGACATTGGGTTAAGGCCGGTGCTGAGCTGGAGGTTGTCATGACCGCAGCAGCACAAAAATTTATAACTCCACTAACCATGGAAACTCTAATCAATCGTAAGATTCATACCGAACTTTTCCCGCAATCGGAATTCAGCGCCACCGTTCATATTGATCTGGCAGATTGGGCGGATCTGGTGATTGTTGCACCGGCGACAGCAAATATCATTTCCAAGATACGGATGGGGCAGGGTGACGATTTATTGAGCACGATTTGTCTGGCTGCCTGGAAGAAAACGATCATTGCTCCGGCTATGAACTCCAATATGTGGGCAAATCCTGCGGTGCAAGAAAACCTGCAAATATTACAAAAAAGGGGATTCCTTGTGATAGAACCTTCCGCAGGAGATCTCGCCTGTGGATATACAGGGATCGGACGACTGCCAGATGAAAATGTAATTAATTTCTGGATGAATTATTCCTTTAAGAAAATAAAGAAATTAAAAGGCAAAACGGTGTTGATCACTGCCAGTCGCACAGAAGAAGAGATAGATCCTGTCCGTTTGCTGACCAACCGCTCATCTGGCCGAATGGGATTTGCTCTTGCTGAAGAGGCTTTTTATAATGGTGCCCGTGTGATACTAATCTCCGGGCCGACTGTACTTACTCCTTTACCTGAAATTGAACAATATTCGGTCATCTCTGCAGAAGAAATGGAACAGATAGCCGCAGAGCACATTGAGGAGGCTGATATTGTGATAGCCAGCGCTGCTGTTTCTGATTATCGTCCTAAAGAAGTGTTGTTTCGCAAAATAAAAAAAGCGAAAAAACAATGGGCACTGGATCTTGTTCAAACGCCAGATATACTGGCTGGTATTGGGAAACTCAAAGGTAAGAGAATTGTCGTCGGATTTGCTGTTGAGACAGATAATGAAGAAGAAAATGCAAAGAAGAAAATGGAATCAAAAAATCTGGATATGATTGTTCTCAACAATCCTTCAGAGCCCGGTGCCGGGTTTGCATCCATCACCAATAAAGTCAGCCTGTTTATGCCAAATCGAAAAGCAATTAAATTACCTTTGATGAGCAAATCCGATGTCGCCGCGCGTATTATTGCAGAAGTGATAAAACTTCTCGAAAAGCATAAGAAAAAATAGAAAATATGACATATTTAAAAACCACTAAGTACACGAAGGACACGAAGATATTTTAATGAAGGTATCTAATAAAATATAATATTAAAATTTAAGCAAGAATTCCACTCTTATTTAATTTATGAATGGTTGTGATTAAATATATAGTAAAAACAGGAGAGAATTAAAGTTGGGATTGCCAACATTTAAAAAGGGAATTCATCCAAAAGATAGCAAATCATTTACTAATGAAAAACCTATTGAATATCTTCCGCCGCCTCAGGAGGTATTCATTCCGCTTCAGCAACATATTGGGGTGAGCGGTGAAGTGCTTGTCGAAAAGGGACAAGAAGTAAAAACCGGCCAGGTCATTGGGAAAAGTGAGAAATTTGTATCTGCACCGGTTCATTCTTCGATAACCGGCACCGTTAAAGCCGTCGATCAATTCCTTCATCCATTGGGCATAAAAGCGACAATGATACATATCGAAAAAACAGCTGAAGAAGATGTATGGGAAAAATTATCAGTGCCTGAAAACTGGGAAAAAGCATCGGCAGAGGATCTGCGAAATTTAATTTGGCAGGCAGGTATTGTCGGTCTCGGTGGTGCCGCATTTCCGACACATGTCAAACTGGCACCACCAAAAGAAAAGAAAATTGATACATTTATCCTGAATGGTGTTGAGTGTGAGCCTTATCTTACTGCCGATCATCGGGCGATGCTTGAATTTGGAGAGAAAATTTTAAGCGGGATGGCGATCATTATGAAAATACTTGGTACCAGTCAGGGCTATATTGGTATTGAAAATAATAAACCCGATGCGATCGATGTTATGAACAAACTGGTCAGGAAAAATTATCCCTCTTTCAAAGTTGTTCCGCTAAAGGTAAAATATCCGCAGGGCGCGGAAAAGATGTTAATCGAAGCGATTATAAAAAGAAAAGTTCCTGCCGGGGGATTGCCCATGGATGTTGGGGCAGTCGTTAATAATGTGGGAACTGCTCTAGCTATTGCCGATGCTATTATTGCGGGTAAGCCCCTGGTCGAGAGAATTGTGACGGTGACCGGTGAAGGTGTCATTGAACCTAAGAATTTAATGGCCAGGATTGGTACAACTTTTAATGTCTTATTTGATTCCTGTGGTGGTATAAAAGAAAAGGCCAATCAGATATATATGGGTGGCCCGATGATGGGTATTGCTCAATACCGATTAGATGTTCCGATTGTAAAAGCAACAAGTGGGATTATTTGCCGGGATAGCGACCTTGATTTGAAAACTCATATTTATCCCTGCATACAGTGTGGAAATTGTGTATCCGTTTGTCCAATGAATCTACTCCCAACACGCCTATTTAGTTATTCAGAGACAACAAAACTGGCGGAAGCGGAAGAATTTGGGATATTGAATTGTATCGAGTGTGGATCATGCAGTTTTGTTTGCCCATCCAATATCCCTCTTGTACAGTGGATTCGAGTCGGAAAATTACAGGTAAGTGAATCGAAACGCAAAAAAGTTGCATAATAAACGAGATTAAAGGTTTATGGAAGAAAAAATTAATTCTGAGCTAAAGCCGAAACCAACACCGGCTGCAAAAGATCCGCGTGATAAACTTTATAAGCCGGATCATCTTTTCGTTATTTCATCATCTCCCCATTTCCATATGAGAGGCAGTGTACCAAAGATCATGTGGTCGGTTTGTGCTGCTCTGTTACCGGCAACAATCATGGCTATATATTATTTTGGTCAATCCGCTGTTCAGATGATCGGAGCTTCTATTACCGCGGCGCTGGTAACGGAAATAATTATGAATAAAATGAAAGGGGAGGGATTAACCATTGGAGACGGCAGTGCTGTAATAACCGGATTATTACTTGCATTGACATTACCCCCCTCTTTACCTTTGAGTGCCGGAGTAATCGGATCTGTTTTTGCCATAAGTATTGGAAAACAGATATTCGGAGGTTTGGGTTATAACATTTTTAATCCTGCTTTGCTGGGACGTGCTTTTTTACAAGCCAGTTTTCCGGTGGCAATGACAACCTGGACCTATCCCAATACGGATAAATATGCTCAAATTGATGCCATTACTGCCGCAACCCCGCTCGGACAATTCAAATTTGAAAAAATCATCACCGATTATAGTGATCTTCTTTTCGGGAATATTGGTGGTTCTCTTGGAGAAACATCTGCTCTGGCTGTACTCATTGGTGGACTCTTTCTGCTGATTATGAAATATGCCGATTGGCGTATTCCTGTCGGTTACTTCGGAACTGTGTTTATCCTCGGTGGTCTGTTCTGGTATTTTAGCCCCGGTGAATATCCGGATCCTATCTTTCATTTGTTATCCGGCGGTCTGATGCTCGGTGCTTTTTTTATGGCCACTGATATGGTTACTTCACCAATTACAACCACAGGGTCCTGGATATTTGGAACAGGTGCTGGTGTATTTTTAATCATCATCCGGCTGTTTGGCGGCGTGCCCGAAGGCGTAATGTATTCTATTTTATTAATGAATGCTTTTACACCGATCATTAATCGTTATACGCGTCCAAAATATTTTGGGGAGGTGCGCGCATGAATACAACGTCAAAAATGATAATCGTATTAACCACTCTTTCTATGATCGCCGGTGGTCTTCTTTCTTCATGGGATGGATATACGCGCCCCAGAATTGAAGCCTATAAGTTACAGGAACTAAAAAATGCGATTGCTGATGTTCTGCCTTCTCATGAACGATATGACGAAATAAAAGGCGATGGAATGATTTTATATTTGGGCAAAAATGCCACTGATTCTAACCTCGTTGGTATTGCCTTTGAAGCGGTCGGGAACGGTTTTCAGGGAAAAATATCTATTATGGTTGGAATGATGCCTGATTTCTCTCAAATAAATGGAATAAAAATTCTTGAGCAGATTGAAACACCCGGATTGGGTACAAAAATTGTTGAAGATCCAACGAATAAAAAAGATCCCTATTGGTTTTCTAATCAATTTAAAAACTTAAAAACCGAACCAATGATAGAAGTCGTAAAAAATATAAAACCCAGCAAATCTACTGAGATTCAGGCAATTACAGGTGCGACGATTTCTTCAAAGGCGGTTACGACGATCTTAAACGACCAGATTAGTAAGGCAAAATCGGTTTATCAATCAAATTTAAAATAGGTATAAGTATGGCTAAAAAGAAAACAACGATCGCTCATGAATTTATGAAAGGATTATGGGACGAGAACCCGGTGCTAAAGTCACTGTTAGGGCTTTGTCCGGTTTTGGCAGTCACAAACTCGGCAATAAATGGTCTTGCTATGGGATTGGCAACAACCTTTGTTCTCCTCACTTCCAGTATTATCATATCCTCCGTTCGAAATTTGATTCCTAACCAGGTGCGCATTCCCAGTTTCATTGTCGTTATTGCCGCTTTTGTGACGGTGGCAGACCGGTTTCTTGCTGCTTTTTTCCCGTTGATTAGTAAGGATCTTGGACCATATGTCCCCTTAATCGTGGTTAACTGCATCATTCTGGGAAGACAGGAAGCGTTTTCCTCAAAGAATACCATTTTCCGGTCCATATTGGACAGTGCCGGAATGGGGGTTGGTTTTATTCTGGTTTTAATTGCACTTGGCGGATTTCGGGAAATTCTCGGATCGGCCAGCTTTTTTGGGATTACCGTACTTGGTGAATGGTTTGATCCATGGATGGTTATGATTCTTCCTGGTGGTGCTTTTCTGGGGCTGGGTATTTTTATCGGTCTCGCAAATTGGATCAATGACAGGAGGGCAAGGGCATGAAACTAATATTGCTTTTTATTTCAGCCGCTGTTGTTAATAACTTTGTACTCAGTTATTTCCTAGGAATTTGCCCATTTGTCGGCGTTTCAAAGAAAATATCGTCTGCGGTTAGTATGGGAATGGCAGTAACTTTTGTAATGACTATTACCGCGGCCGTTACCTGGCTAATCTATCATTTGATTCTTGTTCCGGCAAACCTGGAAATTCTGGAATATGTTTCCTTTATCTTGGTGATTTCTTCGCTGGTTCAGCTGGTAGAGATGTTCGTTAAAAAAATCAGTAAACCACTTTATGAAACCCTGGGAATTTATTTGCCATTAATCACAACAAATTGTGCCATTTTGGGATTGGCGCTTTTCTCCGTTTTACGGGAATATAATTTTATCGAGAGTTTGGTTTTCGGAGTCGGTGCAGGGGCTGGATTTACACTGGCCATTGTCATTATGGCTGGTATCAGAGAAGAGCTCGAATTAGCAAAAGTGCCAAAACCTTTTAAAGGTGCGGGGATCACCATGATTGTAGCTGCTTCTCTCGCTCTCGCGTTTATGGGCTTTGCCGGTTTGATCTCTGTTTAAGGTGATTTACTTATATTACCAAGCGTCTTATGATTGAGGGTTGATGAAAGAGCAATAGCAGATGGCAGATATTTAGAATAAATGCAATTGAGGTATCATTAGTGTTCGGTTAGAATTCATTGATATTCAGATGAAATTCGATGGTAACCTAACTTTTTTAAGTGGATGCTCATGATAAAGCATCACAATAGATAGTATTGAGAGGAAATGATGGATTTAACGTCAATAATAATTGCAATGGTCAGTATGGGTGGTCTTGGAATTATTTTTTCAATGGGGCTTTCAGTTGCTAGTAAAAAATTATATGTGGAAGAAGATCCGCGTATTGCAGAAGTTATAGAAGAACTTCCCGGGGTAAATTGTGGCGGTTGTGGATTGCCGGGTTGCGCGAAATTTGCTGAGAGTATCGTTAAGGGAGAATCTGAAATAACCGGATGTCCTGTTAACTCTGAAGAAGGGGCCGAGGCGATCGCGCAAATCATGGGGATTGAGATTACGACTTCCGAACGGTTGATCGCGCGCGTCTTCTGCCAGGGCGGAGACTTTGAGACCGCTAAAAAGGGTGTGTATCAAGGTGTGAAAACCTGTTTGGGGGCAACCTTTGCCGGTGGTGGTGATAAACTTTGCTCATACGGATGTATCGGGTACGGAGACTGTGTTGATTCCTGTCCTTTTGATGCTATGTATATGAATGATAACGGATTGCCTGTTGTTATAGATGATAAATGTACTGGTTGTGGAAATTGTGTGGAGGCCTGTCCTCGCGGTATTATGGAATTGCATCCGGAAAGCCATAAATTGTTTGTTTTGTGTAAGAATGAGGATTCACCCAAGGAGTCGCGGAAAATATGTACAAGAGCCTGTGTCGGATGCGGTATTTGCGTGCGCCTGGCGGGTGAAGGAAATATGGAAATGATAAATAATCTGGCGGTTGTAAATTACGATATTTATGGATCAGATCCAGATTTTCCTACAGAGAAATGCCCAACAGATGGTCTGGTTGTCATTGGAGGGCATATGGTAGAGGAAAAGCAAAGCGCCTGATATGGATATAAAATCCTCAGATCTTGAAAAGGGTATTGTTACGGCCATTGTGGATAATGATGCCATCGTTGAAGTAAGTGTGCAGGATTCCTGCGAATCCTGTGGTGCACGAATGGTATGTGTGCCAGATAATAATGGTTTGAGACGACTGAGAGCAACCAATCCCCTGAATGCCCACATAGGAAATCTGGTCACTATTTCTGAAAAATCTAATGTATTACTAACGCTTTCATTTTTTCAATACGGCGTTCCATTGCTCGGTTTTATGCTCGGTGTTTTCATGTTTTCTATCCTGAATCCAATGATATTACCACTGCCACAAGAACTGATCATATTTATCGGTGGTTTGCTTGGTTTGATCATTTGCGCTTATATTTCCCGTTTTTTTATCGAACGCTTGGCCGGAAAAAGCGGTAGTTTTTTTACAATCTCCGAAATAATAAAATAGAAAATAGAAATCAAGAATATATCTACAATCCTATTGTCATCCCCCTGATTTCATTAGATTTATTCCTCAGCGCCAGCACCCACCTTTCTCATTGTTTTTACCGTGGAATACCATTATTTTGTCTAAAATAAAAATGTTTTAGGATCATATGATACAAAATAAAAGTAATAAATATTGGCATTCATTGCAGGTCACAACTTCTTTTTTTAAATTAATTTATTACATTTTCCTGATAATTGTTCCTGAGTTTCCATTAACAAATAAAAGTGAAATCATTGAATTCAGAATATAAAAGTGTTGAAGCCATTGCCTGTGCAAATATCGCTTTGGTAAAATATTGGGGTAAACGTAACCATATCCTCAATTTACCGGCTGTAGGTTCGATTTCGATAACTTTAAAAGCACTCCAGACAAAAACAAAGGTCTTATTTCGTCCGGATCTGGAAAAGGATATTCTAAGAATCAATGAACAGAATGCCACCGATCAACAACAACAGAGAGTAAGAAGATTTTTAGACATTATTCGCAATAAATATAGTATCAATCACTTTGCAGAAGTGAACAGTATCAACAATTTTCCCACCAGTGCCGGTCTGGCTTCTTCCGCCTCGGCATTTGCTGCTATTAGTCTGGCAAGCACCGCTGCCCTGGGTTTAAGTTTATCAAAATCTCAACTATCTGTATTGGCAAGAAGGGGTTCCGGCTCAGCAGCACGTTCAATTTATGGCGGATATGTGGAAATGATAACCGGCACAGATCCTCAGGGTAATGACGATTATGCGGTACAGCTGGAAACCGAAAATTACTGGGATCTGAGAGTCATCATTTTAATCACTGCAAAAGAACAGAAAAGCATAGGCTCAACGGCAGCGATGAATTCTTGTGCCGATACATCCGTTTATTATCAACCATGGGTAGATTCTTCAGTATCCGATCTTAGGGAAATGCGCAATGCGATCCAGAAAAAAGATCTTGAAAAACTGGGCGAAATGGCAGAATTAAGTGCGCTAAAAATGCATGCCCTTATATTGAGCGCTAAACCGGCCATCATTTACTGGAATGCTACAACCATACAATTGATCCATATGATACGAAAACTGCGCCAGGAGGGGATACCTGCCTATTTTACCATTGACGCCGGTCCGCAGATTAAGGTGATCACCTTGCCGGGATATGTATCAAAATTAGTAAAAGAATTTAAGGGTATCCCTGAAATCCAGGAAATTATTGAAACCGCTATCGGTCCAGATGCCGGATTGATCGGAGTCTTTCAGTGAAAATTAGTGTAAAAGTGCCGGGTAAACTGATCATACTTGGAGAGTATGCGGTATTAGAAGGGGCAAACGCAATAGTCATGGCTGTTGACAGATATGCGATTGTTACTGTGGATTCTTCGGGTGAAAGTGATATCTGTCGGTTAACCAGCAGTCTGGAACAGACCCCACTGAGATTTAATTTTGATAAGATGGGAAAGCTCATCCCGGATTCACATATACCGAAAGAAATGATTTCAAGAATGAAATTTTCGCTAATCGCTGTAGAGCGTATATGTGATCAGATATACCAAAGCGGAATCCAGAATAATCCTTTTGATCTCCACATTGATACCTCTCAATTTTATATGAATACACAGGAAAGAAAACTGGGATTGGGATCCAGCGCTGCGATAACGGTTGCTGTTATCGCTGCACTTGCCAGGTTTTATGGCCTTGATCGTCAATTGTTCAGGACACCGTTGGATCTCTTTAAATTTGCTTTCCGGACGCATTCCCTCGCACAAAACAATCAAGGCAGTGGCATTGATGTTGCCGCCAGTGTACTCGGTGGTATTGTTTTCTATAATATGGTAAATCCAGAAAAAGTTAAAGAAACAGGATTTGAGGTCCATCAAAATTTATTACCCGGTTTATATCTGTTACCTGTTTGGACCGGCATTTCTACTTCTACACAAAAGTTGCTGGCCTTATTAAGCGAATATATTACGGAAAATTCCGGAACATATAAGAAAGTAATGAAAAGATTAACGCACCTTTCGAATGAAGGTGTACGGGAGTATCAACTGAATCATCTGCATCCATTCCTTGATATTATAGTTGAATATTATCAAGTTTTAAGAAATTTCAGCCTGACGAGTGGCATTCCGATTATCTCTGATATCCATGAACATTTAGCTAAAATCGTTTATGAGGGTGGTGGATTTTATAAACCTTCCGGTGCTGGTGGGGGAGATTTTGGTATCGCCTTCTTCGACACATTGGATAATCTTGAAAATGTAAAAGCAAATTTACTTTCCAGTAAATTCGAACCGGTGATGCTTGGAATATCTTCTCATGGCGGATTTGAATAGTTTAAATCTTTTGTGATCTCTACGATAGAAAAATGAATTAAAACAGAGGAATAATGATTATGGATCGATCGCGTATCCCAAAATTTTATCAGGCTTCCGTTCCGGAAAGACTGGAAATATTACACGAGAAGGGCATTTTAAACCAGGAAGATTTCTTCTGTTTTTTAAACGGTGAAAACCTGCTTTCTATTGAAGACGCGGACAGGATGATTGAGAATGTATTCGGCGTTTTTAGTCTTCCGATGGGATTAGGATTAAATTTTTTGATAAATAAAAAATCCTATGTCATACCGATGGTGGTTGAAGAACCGTCAATTGTTGCTGCGGTAAGTTCGGCTGCCAAAATTGTCAGAAATTCTGGTGGATTTACGAGCATCGGTGATGACCCTATACTCATCGGTCAGGTACAGGTTGTAGATATTGACCATCCTGCAAAAGCACAGCATGCTATTCTGGAAAATAAAACAGAAATTCTTAATCTGGCTAATAGTTTACATCCGAGAATGGTCGCCCGGGGCGGTGGTGCAAAGGATTTGGAAGTCATTATTCACTCCAGGGCCACCCATCGGGGTGATATGGTGGTGGTTCATCTTATGGTTGATACGCGTGATGCGATGGGTGCCAATCTGGTAAACAGCATGTGTGAGGGTGTTGCGTCATTAATCGAAAAAATTAGCAATGGCAAAGTTTTTTTACGGATTTTGTCTAATCTAACCGACCGGGCAATGGTAAAATCTACATGTATTATTCCAACAAAATTTCTTGATGGCAAAGGATACACTGGTGAAAAGGTCAGGGATGGGATCATTCTGGCCAATGAATTTGCCTATGTCGATCCCTACCGTGCGGCGACACATAATAAGGGGATTATGAATGGTATCGATGCTGTTGCCATTGCCACAGGGAATGATTGGCGGGCGATAGAGGCTGCTGTTCATGCTTACGCAGCCCGGGGACATACCTATTCCAGCCTGACCCACTGGGGGGAAAATGAAAATGGTGACCTGACGGGAACTTTGGAGATTCCACTTAAAGTAGGTACAGTCGGTGGACCTCTAGAGTCTAATCCATCGGTTGCAATTGCCCACCGGATGTTGAATGTAGGGTCGGCAAAAGAACTGGCCGAAGTTATGGGGGCGGTTGGCCTGGCACAAAACTTTGCCGCGTTACGCGCATTAAGTACCGAAGGTATTCAACAGGGACATATGACCCTGCATGCCCGTAGTGTCGCTATGGCCGCTGGTGCACCACCGGAAGTATTTGATGATGTGGTGGAGTTACTGGTTCAGAATGGTGATGTTAAAATTTGGCGGGCAAAAGAAATTCTTAAAAATATATATCATAAAGCAGAAGATCTGGAGATAATTAAGGAAGGACAAAAGTTAGAACATGCTTCTACCGGTTGCGGAAAAGTAATATTACTCGGTGAACATTCCGTCATATATGGTAGTCATGCGATTGCTGCTCCTATCAGTTTAGCGATGGAAGCGAAGGTCTGGGATAGTGATAATGGTACCCATTTACTTATCCCACGATGGGGTGTGGAAGAAAAAATTCAAAAAGGCGCTGATCATAAATATTCTGTTTACAAATCACTGGATATGATTATTGAGCAGTTGGATCTTCAGGATCGTAATATGAAAATTGAAGTTATTCCTCACGTTCCCAGGGCGATGGGATTAGGCGGATCGGCAGCACTTGCTGTTGCTATTATCCGGGCACTGGATAAACATTTTAAACTCAATCTTTCTGATGAAGATGTAAACCGGTTTTCTTATGAATCGGAGATGTTGGCCCATGGTAATGCCTCCGGTATCGATAATACACTGGCAACATATGGAAAATTCATGCTGTTTAAACGAGGCCAGCCACCGGAACTGAAAGAGTTGAAAATTAAAAAACCGATCCCTATAGTTATTGGTTTGAGTGGGGTGGAAAGTCTGACGGCGAAAATGGTTTCTATCGTCCGAGAGGCCTGGGAAAACAATGAATCTATTTATGCGCGTATATTTGAAGAAATTGACGGTTTGGTATTACAAGCAGTTGAAGCAATAGAAAATTATAATCTTGCTCAATTGGGTGAACTGATGAATATCAATCAGGGTTTGCTTAATGCTTTGCAAGTCTCTTCTCGTGAGCTGGAAGAGTTAATCGAGATTTCTCGCCGAAACGGCGCGCTAGGGGCTAAACTAACCGGTGCCGGTGGCGGTGGTGCGATGGTAGCTATCTGTCCGGAAGAGGCAGAAAAGGTCGCATTTGCCATAAGAAAGGCCGGATATAAGGCCCTGATAACCGAAATTGGCTAAAAATTGTGAACCATTTTACCTGGTTGTCAACAGGATTGTATAAAAACAATTATTTCAATATAACAGGAATTCTATTGTCCTGTTTGAAGTAATTTAAACCTAAAAAGTTAAAGAAAGCAGGGTATATATGCATGAAAATGAAGTTGTGTCTTTTGACGATGAATTGTTAATTGTCGTAGATCAGGAAAATAATATTCTGGATTATAGATCTAAAACAGATTGTCATCGTGGAGAAGGTGTTCTTCATCGGGCGTTTTCAATATTTATATTTAATGCTAATGGGCAATTAATCCTTCAGCAGCGAAGTGATCAGAAACTTCTCTGGCCGCAATACTGGTCAAATAGTTGTTGCAGTCATCCCCGGAAAGGAGAATCGACCGATGCCGCTGCCCATCGTCGTCTGCATGAGGAACTGGGAATTAAGACGGATCTTAAATATCTTTATACTTTCCAATATCAGGCAACATACAGCAGTGCAGGCTCGGAGAATGAGTTATGCGCTGTATATATCGGTAAATCTGATGCTAGCCCCCGGGTAAACAGGAATGAAATCTCCAGTTGGCAATATATTGATCCGGGAAAACTTTCACTTGAATTTATTGATTTCCCGGAGAAGTATACACCCTGGCTTAAAATGGAATGGGAGAAGATTTCGAACGAATATATGGATGTTATTAAAAATTTTTAAAAATTATAGTTTATGTCCCTTTTTTCTTACATCCCCTTTACGAAAAGTATAGCCTTCCGAATCGAGATATTCAAAAAGCGGTATCGCAAATTTCCGGGTGGTCAGAATGAATTCTTTCAATTCCGATACAGGCATTTCTGCATGTTTAGAAAAATATTCTTTGAGGAAGTTTAATAGAGCTGTCCAGTTAGAATTATGAAGGTAAAATTCCTGATCAATGTGAACCAGTGTTTTATCTTTTACCATTAGGTTGACAATTGATCGAATCTCATTTGACGGCATCTCAATTAGTTGTGATATCTCACTCAGTGTGGCGGGAGAAAAACGAGCCTCGAATATAAGATTCGCAATTTCCTTTTTCACTTCTTCAATGTTTTTACTTACCTGAATAGAAAAATCGGAAAGAGAATATAAGTTATCTTCTACTTTTATTGTATGGCTGTTTAAAAGCTTTTTAATGACAGACTCAAATAATTCCAGGCGTGTCCAGGATAAGCCGGTTGCACTACGAAGCTCCTGCTGGTTAAGCCCGGCAATATGAGGATGTTTTTTATGAAAATAAGTGATAGAATCTTTCGTTTTATCAACAAGTTGATTAAAACTTTCTTCATGAATATAGTGATCGATACCCTTGATCAGAATAATCCTTATCTTCTTCTTTTTTAACAGATCTTCCAGTTGATTTATAATTTGATTTTTATCATCAAATAATTTTTGTTGTAAAAAAACCAAAGGAACCGGTTCAAAATTACCTTTATAAATAATTGTCTCAATAATTTCATTATAGTTTTGGGTTGACATTAAATCAAAATATTTCTGCCACTCTCTTCGCTGATGATGAATTTTCGGAGGGTTGATTTCTATAATTCGCCCTCCGGCAAGGGTAATAACCGGTGAATGAAGACGTATTAGAAAAGCATCATTTCTTGCAACAGTAATCGGTGTTTCTAATTTGACTCTGGCATGATAGGATGTTTCTTCCTCAAGATATTTATTGCTATCATACCAAATCAATTGTCCGATCCGTTCAGCAGTCCCGGCATATATTCTGACTGTACTTCTGTTGCCAACTTTAACCGGTAATTTTGAAACCGTCCGGAAGGTACCAATAAATTCATTGATTTTGGTCATTGTATTTAATTCTGCCAGTACATCCCCTCTTACGACTTCCATCTTTGAAATACCCTGCAGATTTACAGCGGCACGATCACCGGCAGTAACCACATCAGTTTCATGTCCATGCGCCTGCAAGCCACGAACTCTTTTTCTAAATCCTTCAGGACGAATCTCTAATTCATCTCCTTTTTTTAGAGTTCCACTGATCACCGTTCCTGTTACCACGGTACCAAATCCTTTGATGGTAAAGGAACGGTCTACCAGTAATCGAAAGGGTTGTGTTGATTCCGACTTTGCCTGTTCAAATATTTTTTTCTCAATGATCTGTTGTAGTTGATCTATATTAAATTTGGTTACTGCGGAGACATTGACAATGGGAATATTTGTGAGTTGGTATTTATTTAATAGTTCCTTTACTTCTTCCCCGACCAGTCCTAACCATTCGTCTTCCACAAGATCGCATTTGTTAATAACTACAATACCATCGCGGATATTTAAAAAATTTAAAATGTCAAGGTGTTCAATCGTCTGTGGCATGATGCCATCATCGGCGGCAATGATTAGAAGCCAAAAGTCAATGGTGTTCACACCGGCTACCATGTTGCGTATAAATCGTTCGTGCCCCGGAACATCGAGGATGGTTACATCCTCCTTCCAATAAGCAAATCCGATGTCGATGGTAATGCCGCGTGTTTTTTCTTCTTTGAGACGGTCCGCGTTAATCCCGGTAAGTGCCTCGATTACTGCTGTTTTTCCGTGGTCAATGTGACCGGCTGTTCCAATGATTGTATGTTTCTTCATAAAATTTTGTTCAATGAGGCGGCTATATGCGGTATGTCTTCTTTCATCAGAGTAAGAAAATTCAGGTGATAACAGTCATCCTGTATATATCCCAAAATAGGTATGTCCGCTAACCTAAGTATTCGGGCAATTTTATTGGCATTATATTTCTTCTTGTCTATTTGTAACGCAATGGCCGGAATGGAATGGATGGGATAAGCCCCACTTCCGGCCCGGCCATCGGAGTCAACAACCGTTATATACAGATGGTGTTGTTTATCTATTGCCGACAGAAGACTCTCTGATAATTTTCTCATCTGTTTAATAGTCCGGGAAAAAAGCTGAAGCGTCGTGTTGTTTTCAATAATCGATTCTGTATGCAGATATTTTTTGAGAATTATTGCTAATAATGATAGAATTATCTTATCACAACGCAGCGCACGAAGCATGTGATTTTTTCTTATTTTTGCCAAATATTTGTCTTTCCCAACAATAATCCCTGCCTGGGGCCCTCCAAGTAATTTGTCTCCGGAGAATGAAACAACGTCAAATCCGAGATTCATAACATCTCTGACGACGGGTTCATATTCAAAACCAAATGATTGCATATCCAGAAAAGCACCGCTACCCAGATCAAATATGACGGGCAGATCATTTTCATGAGCCAGTGCAAGTATATCTGTTGCTTCCGGTTTTTCTGTAAAGCCCATTATTTTATAGTTACTTGGATGAACAATCATAATCGCAGCCGTTCGATCGGTAATAGCATCCGTATAATCGCGGAGATGCGTTTTGTTGGTAGAGCCGATCTCGACCATTTTGGCACCGCTATTTTTCATCACCTCAGGCAATCGAAAGGATCCACCAATTTCTACCAGTTCTCCCCGGGAGACGATGACTTCCTTTCTTTTGGCAAGTGTACTTAGTATAAGTAGAACAGCTGCAGCATTATTATTGACCACAATGGCATCTTCTGCACCAGTAATAAGTCTGAGAAGAGGCGTGATATGATCCAGACGTTCTCCACGCTTTCCATTAAACAGATTTATTTCCAGATTCGTAAAATCAGATATTGCATCCAATTGACTGATGATTTTGGGACCAAGAGGTGCCCGACCGAGTCCTGTGTGCAAAATAACACCAGTGCCATTGATCACACGTCGGAATGACGGGGATAATAATTGGCTCACTTGATTCTCAATTTCATCAGTAATTAGATCTGTAATTTCATCCCTGGTTTTTTCCTGAAGATTATAGTGAGATGGCCGGGTTTTTATATCTTTAATGATATTCTCAAGCAGCTGTTTTAGGAACCGGTTGTCAATATGTTGTGTATGATTATCAAGAAGAATGAGGAGACTATCTATCGAAGGAATTTTAGAATAAATTGAAGTCATATCATTCATTTATACGATTACACATCATCCGATGTGGTGGTATCTTTTATAATACGCACTATTTTAATGCGTCTTTTTATTACTTTCTCTATAATGAAATTATAATTTTCAAAGGTGATGGATTGTTTTTCTTGTGGAACCGATCCAAATAGTCCGAATAAAAATCCGGCAAGGGTCTCAACCCCTTCCTCAGTGGGCAAGTGCAGACCTAATTCTTCATTCATTTCTTCTAAATCCATGCTACCGTCTACGATAAATTCATTTTCACTGATTTTTTGATGAAGTGGCTGCTCCGAATCGTGTTCATCCTGGATTTCACCAACAATTTCTTCAATAATATCCTCGAGTGTAACCAACCCTGCTGTACCACCATATTCATCAACAACAATCGCCATATGTATCCGTTCTCTCTGAAATTCACGTAACAATTCATCAATTTTTTTCTGTTCCGGAACAAAATAAGCCGTTCTGGCCATTTTTTCCAGATTTACTTCTTCATTTGTCTTACGATTTATAAAAGGAAGCAGATCTTTTGCATAAATGATCCCGACAATATTGTCAACTTTATCTTTAAATAAGGGAATGCGACTGTGCAGATGTTTTTTAATGATATCAAGCAGACTGTTAAGCCCGGACGTAGTCGGAATGCAAACCATGTCAATTCTGGGAATCATGATTTCCTTCACCGTCGTCTCCCCGAATTCAAAAATAGAGTGGATCATTTCCTTTTCATCTTGTTGAAGCGCTCCTTTCTCTTCACTTATGTCAACAAATGATCTTAATTCCTCTTCGGAAAGGGGCAATTTACTTTTTCTTACATGAAACCAGGATGTCAGCCAATGTGTAAAGAGATGAAAAATACTGGCAACCGGCGAAAAGAGATAATAAAAAATTGTGAGAGGAAAAGAGAAACTTAATGCAACACTCATAGCGTTCTTTACAGCCGCAACTTTTGGGATTATTTCTACGCAGATCAAAATAACAAATGTCACAACAATAATATCAATAATTATTCCAATTTTGGGATCAAAACCAAGCGCCTGACAGATATCTAATGTGAGAATCGCTGCTAAAGACGCGGCGCCGATGTTGACGATGGTATTACCAAGAATAATGGTGATCAATAACTTCTTGGGTTGCGACAGTAACTGCACCACTTGTTTTGAAGCAAAATCTTTCTTTTCCCGAAGTCGGTCAATATCCGAAGTAGAAAGAGAAAAGTAAGATGTTTCAGATGCCGAGAAGAATCCCGATAAAATTAATAGTACAGCAAAAACTATTATGTATGATATTACAATAAAATCCAAAGCTTAAAAATCTCCTTAGTTACTTCAACTTGTTCTAATTTATAAATTTTTCAACGGCGATCAATAGATAATAATCCTCTTTCTTTTTCATGATCTTTCGCTCTTTATCATTTTGATCATCATATCCTGCAAGGTGTAAACAAGCATGAATGACTAATCTCATAATTTCATTAATGAATGATACGTGATAATACTCTGCATTTTTTCGTGCCCGATCCAGGCTGATATAAACTTCTCCTTCACAGTTGGAATTATCTCCCAGATTAAAAGTGATAACATCTGTTACTGTATCATCATCCAGATATTTTTCATGCAACACGCGTATTGATTTATCATCGATGAAAATTATGTCCAGAGATACGATTGGAATCTTTAATTCCCTGCAAATCCAATGGGCTGTCTTTCTGATAATGTTTTCGTGGATACCCGTTGATTCAGTTTTATTGTGTATCCGAATTGCCATTATTTGCTTTCTTTAATGCTTTTTCCTTCCTAGCTTCATTGTGGTTACCGGATTTTTTATTTTCCTCTGGTTTTGGATACTCTATTCTCTGATGAAAAATGCCTAGCAAAACCGACATAAATCCATCTATAATTCCTTTCAAATCACGCATGGTCAGATCACTATCGTCTAACTCACCTTCCAAAAAACGTTTTTCCACCAGTTCTTCCACCTGTTTACGCAATCTTCCTGCCGAGGGATTTTTTAAAGTTCTTGATGCGGCTTCGATGGTATCGGCAAGCATTACGATGGCAGTCTCCTTGGATCGGGGAGAAGGGCCGGGGTAACGATAATCCGATTTGTTGACATCTTTCACATCCACATCTTCAATGGCCTTATTATAAAAAAAGCCCATCAGATTTCTTCCATGATGTTCTGGAATAAAATCGCGTATAATTTTAGGTAAGCGGTTCTTTTCAGCCATTTCAAGACCGTTCTTTACATGGGATGCCAGAATTATAGCGCTCATATTCGGGGCCAGGGATTCATGTTTGTTAACGTTGTCTTTTTGATTTTCAACAAAGTATTCCGGTTTAACCATTTTCCCAATATCATGATAATAGCTACCCACGCGGGCCATTAATGGATTTGCGCCAATTGCGAGGGCAGCCGATTCTGATAAATTCCCGACGATGATACTATGGTGGAAGGTGCCGGGTGCTTTTATTGCTAACTCTTTTAACAGGGGACGATTGAGATCCGATAATTCAAGAAGTGAAATATCAGTTGTTATATCAAAAAAGCGTTCAAATACACCCAGAATCATATAGGTTACCAATGGTGACAATATGGCATTAGGAAGCAAAAAGTAAATGAATATCTGCAAAACTTCGCTGAATTCCTGATATTTGAGTGTGCCCAAAGTGAAAACAATAATAATATAGGCACTGAGGATGTATAATATGGCTTTAAATATCTGATTCCGGGTACGGATATGTGTTACCGAATAAATGGCAACTATTCCAACAAACATCGTCAGAATGGCAAAGGAATAATCAAAACCGGTAATGCCGGCAAGAAGTAATCCAATGACAACGGTTCCGACCAAACCAATTCCCGGATCAAATAAAATACCAAGAAGCATTGATGATATCGTTGTAGGAACGACATAAGATGGCCAGCCCAACGGTCCTACAATCAGAGCACCCACCCCTACCTGAAGAAATATAAGAATAGTGATGAGTAGTAGTTTCTTATTATCTCGGAAGATCTTTGGTCTGTTCGCAGAGAGATAAAGAATATATAATACCAGAATCAGAGCAGTTAAAAGATATTTTCCGAATTGAGACAGGATGTTCATCAAATCGCCTTGTTCTTCACTTTTCTCAGCGGTAGCGCTCTCTAGTGATAACAATTTTTGATGGATCTCCTTGGTTATTCTTTCATTTGCATCAACGATCCTTTCATTCGCCAATACCATGTCTTTACCAAGTGGTACCAAGGCTACCGCAGCTTTCCGACGCTCTTCAGTTAATTTCTGCAGGTATTGGAGATTTGGGCGCCAAAAATAATCAACGATTGGTAAAAAGATATCTTTCCGTTGAAGGCTTGATAATTTTGTAGTGAGGATGGTCTTTGCATCTGACCCGTCCACCAGAGAGGTAAGGGGAATATCTTCCTCAATTCCATCCTTTATCAGGATAACCTTTCCATTCTTAATCTCATTTTTTTTAAGATCAATATAATACATCGTATTCAGATCTGAGAATACTGACAGGAGTTGACTTTTAACAGGGGTAAAGTTTCCCTTATTAATAACACTGAGCATAGGCTGTATATTTTCGGTTTTAATAGAAATGCCAAATCGAGATTGGATCCGTTTCTGAATCGACTGCAAAGAAAGTGAATCGGTGATTGTAGAATCCTTATTTACAGAAGCATGGGAGGATGTATGAATACTGGATATCTTTCTTGAAGTTACTTCCAATAAATTGAGGAATTCTTTGAACCGATATGTCTGTTCTGTGCTAAGAGTGTCATTTAATTTAAAGTAATGGGCTACTTCTTCCTTTGCCTGTGAGCGTTCTTTCTGCAGCTCATCTTCTGTTTTTAAGACGGGAAAATCAAAGGGAGCAATCACTTTTTTACTGGCAATACTACCCTGGGTGAGATCTGTATATTTAAAAGACCGGCCGCTTGGGAACATTAACGGGATAATAATTATCAGTGTTAAAGCAAGGGTCAGTTTTACGAGAACTTCTGGAAGAGGTATATTCCCTACCGTATATACTTCCCATGATTTGAGGATTTTAAATTTATTCTTTAATCGAATCATTTGTATTTTTCCAGTTTGAATGAACTAAATATTTTCCAATTTTTCTAATAAATCTCTTTCACCGAACACGAGAAGCGAATCCCCGGTTTCAACCCTGTAATCTGCGTTTGGTTGTATTGTTTGTGTTTCCCCCTCCTCATTGGTTTTTTTCACTAGTAGAATATCTGCGCCATATCTTGAACGGATATCTAACTCCTTTAAGGTTTTTCCGATAAACACAATTGGGGAATCCAGTTGAGCCAGGAAGTATTTATCTATGACCGGTACCACCCGTTGCTGTCTGATTTTCCGAATCTTTCCCCCAATCTCACCGGACATATCGCGGAGGAATATTTGTTTATTATAAGTATCAATAACATCATGCTGCCAGATACTTCCAATAATATTATTTCCGTTAGACTTGGTAACTACCGGAATTTCGTCGAGGTTATGATTGCCAAACTTTTTCATTACTTCGTCCAAATTTTCATCGGTCGTAACCGAGATTACATTTGGATTCATAATATCCACAGCGATCAGTAAATTTTTCAGATGATCATAATCAAGAATCGTTCGGCTTATTTCGTTTAGAGAAACTGAACCAATAATCTTATTCGTATCGTCGACCACATAAAAGTAAGAATGCTGGCTGCCCGCCATTTTTTCAACAATTGTAGGAAAAACCTCTGACTCTCTTAAAGTCTCAACAGATTTCCTATAAACGTCCTCTACTTTCAGTGCCTTAAGGACATTTAATTCGCGTCCACCAAATATATTAATACCTCTCAACTTGAGTTTCAATGTATAAATTGATTCTTCTTTAAGGCGCATGGCAAGGACTGTAGAAATGATGCATGTAATCATCAATGGGAGCATAATTTTATAATCGCCGCTCATCTCGAATATTATCAGTATCGCTGCGATCGGGCCATGGGTTGCTGCTGCAACCACACCACCCATGGCAACCAGAGCGTAGGCACCGGGTGAAATATGCATTTCAGGAAATGCCTGGGCTAAAAACGATCCAAAAAAACTGCCAAGCAT
>CAZBBC010000016.1:31812-57598 GCA_964489835.1 uncultured Calditrichota bacterium | reverse complement strand
AAATGGCGATGATAAAAACCGCCTGCTCTTTTCAAATCCGGCAAGCAGCAAACGTGAAAACATGACGGTGCGAATGAGCTACGATGAAGGGAAATCCTGGCCTGTTTCGAAAATAATATACCCGGGTCTGGCGGCTTATTCAAGCCTGGCTGTTCTGCCGGATGGTTCAATCGGAATGTTATATGAACACGGATCCCAACATGATACAGATCAACTGACGTTTGTACGTTTCACTATAGAATGGCTAACAGATGGCAAAGACAGAGGTCTTAAGATTTCAGAGGCGGAGCTTGCTGCCTTGCCGGTTAAGGGTCCTTATTTTCCCTGTGATGAGCGCATCATTGAAGACCGCTGGAAAGTTGAGCGGTTCGTGGTTGAATTGCAGCGCTACGCCGGCAATCCGATAATGGTAAAGGATCAGCCTATAGAAGGTAAAGTTGGCCCCATGTCCGGCGGCACCGTGCTCCTTGATTCTAAGGACCGGTTGTATAAAATGTGGTATGGGGTGTTTGATTTAAATGCCTATAATAACAAGCTTCCCTTTTCCTACAATATGTGCTATGCCGAGTCCGGAGACGGGATTAAATGGCAAAAACCGGTACTGGGATTGTTTGACAACCGCGAGAGTATTTCTCCGCAGAACAACGCCATAAAATTAGGCCGGGAAAAAACCGGCGGAATTGATGTTGAATTCAATCCCAGTGCAAAATTCCCACAAGAAAGATTCGTCGCTATCCATAATGATAGTGGTGGCGTGTTTGTCTCTTACTCCGGAGACGGCAAGACATTCGACTGCGCCTTCGATCACCCGGCCGTGTGGTATCATAGCGACACGCACAACAACTTTGTTTATGATGAAATCAATGAACGATGGTTGATGTTTGTGCGGCCACGGGCGTTTGCTGGAAACGATATGAGGCATGTGGGCCGACGTCGTGTAGCCGTGAAGGAAAGCACTGATTTGATTAATTGGAGCCATGAACATACAGTCCTCGTACCGGAGGAGAATGATCCGGATTATTTTTACGGCATGACGGTATTTCGCCGTGGCGACCTCTTCTTCGGACAATTACAATTGTACGAAACAGTGCATCATCATCTCTATCAGGAGCTTGTCTGGAGCGGCGATGGCATAAACTGGCATCGATTACCCCAGAGTGCCCAACGGATTTTCTTAAATATCGGCTCGAAAAACGCCTGGGATGGTGGTATGGTTTCACTCTTCGAAAAACCGGTAATGGTGAATGATGAGATGCGTTTTTATTATGGTGGTAATGATACAGCCCACGACACTTTTGGAACTAGTAGCATCGGATTGGCTACCACCCTGCGAGACAGGTTAATTGGTGTGCAATCAATGCCGGATACGCTCGGTCGTGTCCTTACACGCCCGATCCCGGTTAAAGGTGATCTGTTCATCAATGCATCGGCCAAGCATGAAATCCGTGTGGAAATAAGATCTGCCCTACGGGATGAACCGCTTGAAGGATGGACCGCTAATGATTGTACCCCTTTTACCGGCGATGAACTTGACGCACCCATCCGCTGGGGTGATAAATGCCTGAAGGATCTAGCAGGCAAACTGGTGCGTTTACGCTTTCAACTGAAAGATGCAACGTTGTTTTCATTTGATATACGCTAACGATTACAATAAATATTTTTAATATAAACCAGACATCATTAGTGTCCGGTTAAAATTTGAAAAGTATTACTAAATACCGGAACATCAAGTGAGTTTGATGATATCCCAATCTTGGGACTTAATTTAAAGTACTCAGTTTCAGGCAAATGAACGTCCCTCTCGTCATCATGAGCAGAGTCGAAGGAATGAGAAAATTACACAATATAATTGTCCCATTAGGGACAAAATATTTATAGCAATCATATAATCCAATATTCTAAAGTCCCGGTAGGGACGAAATATTAAGATCATGGCCAATACTTACACATAAATTTATATCCAATTCGTATTTGCCGTTGAGGATCGAACATCTCTTATCAAATCAGATTGGAAAGATGAATTGTATAAATATATCACGGGTATCATACAAACAAATAAGCATAAACTAATAGCGATAAATGGTGTTGAGAATCATATTCATGTTTTCATTAGCTATAAACCACACCAATTAATACCGGAATTGTTGCAGGACATAAAAGGCTCATCATCAAAGTGGATAAATCAAAAAGGAATTATTAGATGTTTAGTAGATATTGCGTCCCTAACGGGACTAGGCTTTTCTTAGGGTATGATTTTGCTATAAATATGATGTCCCTACGGGACATAAATGTGTACATATTGTGTTTAACAATAAAAACTATTAGTAAAATCAGTACTAACTAAAATTTTTAATCGGACACTTATTACTAAACATGTAAAAAACTAAATTTTCTTTGTAAGGAGAATCAATTGAGAAAAATAGTAGTACTGTTGATGTTTTTAATGGTGGTATCTGTCACTGCTCAAGAGATGTTTTACAATGTGCTCGATTACGGAGCCAGGGGAGATGGCAAAACCAATAATACTAAAGCAATTAACGCTGCAGTTGATGCCGCTGCACAGAATGGAGGTGGAACGGTTTATTTTCCTGCTGGTGATTTTCTTTCCTATACGATTCAAATGAAAAGTAAGATCACGCTTCATCTGGACCAGGGGGCAGTGTTAATTGGAGATAAAGAAGTGGATAGCGTAGGGTATGACTTACCAGAGGAAGATGCCTGGTATAAAAAGTTTCAGGACTTTGGGCACAGCTATTGGAAAAACAGTCTGATTTACGGTGATAGCCTACACAATATTGCGATCACAGGTAACGGACTGATCTGGGGTAAAGGTTTGTACACATACGATAAACCCGACATTAAGGGATCAGCAAACAAGGCAATCGGCTTGAAAAATTGTTACAATGTAACAATTCGTGACATCTCCATTCTTCATGGTGGTCACTTCTGCATTCTGGCTACGGGCGTGGATAATTTGACCATCGATAATGTACGTGCGGATGCCGACCGCGACGCCTTTGATATCGACTGCTGTAAGAATGTTCGTATTTCAAACTGTATCATTAACTCGCCCACAGACGATGGGCTTTGTTTAAAATCCTCGTTCGGACTGGGTTACGCTCGTGCCACAGAGAATGTCACCATCACCAATTGCCAGGTGTATGGCTATGATCACGGTTCGTTGATGGACGGAACATTCAAAACCGTATTCAAAGACGAAGATCCTGGTGTAAATCACTGTATTACCGGTCGTTTGAAGTTTGGAACAGAATCAAACGGAGGCTTCAGGAATATAGCTGTTTCTAATTGTGTTTTCGAACGTTCACGTGGAATCTGTATCGAAACAGCTGATGGTGGTTTGATTGAAGATATATTGATCGACAACATTACGATGCGCGATGTGACAGATACGCCTTTATTCATCCGGTTAAATGCCCGAATGCGTGGCCCCGAAGGAACACCGGTTGGTATTTGCAGACGCATCACAATCAGTAACCTAAATGTTTACGATGTGGGTGGACGACCGAAGGTTCCCGAATTGGGAGCCGGAATGGTGATGGGTATTCCCGGGCATTATATCGAAGATTTGACGTTGAATAATATCCGAATTTATTTCCGGGGAGGTGCTTCGAAAGAGTCAATTGACAAAAAGGTTCCTCAAAATATCGACATGTACCCCGATCCTTATCGATGGCATTCAATGCCTGCTTATGGAATGTATTTTCGTTATGTAAAAGGATTGAGAGTAAGTAACGTAGTCTTACGGTACATAAATAGTGACGAACGTCCCGCTTTTGTTTTGGATGATGCTCACGATGCCAGTTTTTATCATGTTGATGCTCAAAGGGGAAAGGATGCACCGCAGTTCATTCTTAAAAACGTAAGCAATATCTCTATCCACCAGGTGAACGGAGTTGATGATGTGAAATTGGAAAAAGTAGAAAAGATAGAACTTTAGTCTGTAAAACTTTAACCTAATTTGAACGGATGGGTTAGAAATTAGATCAATACTTTTTCATATAGATTATATAACTTATCTCAGTTTGCGCACTGACGATTTGTTCAGGTTATTTTTATATAGATAAAAAGGGATATATATTATGAATGATCAAAAAATCAATAAAAATAAAAAGCCTGTAGAGAGCGGATTAAAAACTATTCTTGTGCATGTATTTATGGTTTGTTGGATCTTCCCTGCTCAGGCTCAGGTAAAGGTTGTAACCGAAGGAAAAGCGCAGGCGGTTGTGGTCACCGCTGAAATGCCAACAAAGACGGCTGCATATGCCGTACAAGAACTGGTAAAGCATGTAAAACTCGCTACGGATGTTATCCTGGATATCGTACCAGAATCTAAAGCGCCGATGGATGTAAACACGCTCATTTATGTGGGGCAAACGAAAGCCGCCATTCGCCAGGGAATCGATGGTGAGCGCCTTCCACGGGAAACGTTTATCATGCGGTCAGTAGGCAATGATCTCTTTATTTTAGGACGGGAGAGTGATGCCAATCCCCTGGACCCTAGCAATCCCGACATCGGAACTCTCTTTGGCGTGTATGAGTTTTTGGAAGAATTTGTGGGGGTGCGCTGGTTGTGGCCCGGCGAATTAGGCACATACGTACCCCATACAAATACTATTAACGTCCCGGCCATAAAACAGATGGAAGAGCCCGCACTTCTCTTTCGCAGATTAAGGAATCATGGACATATTATTTCCGAAAACAGCGAGAACGCCCGTCTGGGATTCTCACCGGAGGTGGCGCGCAATTACCACGAGGCTTTGGATGTGCTCTATCGGCGGCATCGCATGGGTGGAATGGACGTCCATCCTCCTACCGGTCACAATACTATCGACTGGCGGATATATGGCGATAAACACCCCGAATGGTTTGTACTGACTCGGAATGGCACAAGAGGAAACCCTCGCCCTGGGCATGAAGATCCTCAAATATCGCTTTGCGTGACCAATGAAGAGTTACAAGACTTTATCGTCGAGCAATGGGATGGGAAAAGCACGCTTGTGTTGGGTCCCGAAGATGCGGCCGGCCGGTGTATTTGTGACAAGTGCCGGGCATGGGATGGTCCCCAACCAAAGACAGCACCCTGGTTTGCCACGCTGATGTATGACGATCCATATAGAACGGACGTTTTTTATGGGCAAACATCCGACCGATACGCACGATTCTGGAAGATCATTCGAGAGAAAGCCGCAAAACAAAATCCTAACGTGCTGGTGTCCGTTTCATACCTTTATGAGAATGAGTTTACCGCACCGGCCACGGACATCAGACTTGATAACAACTTTTACGGTGAATTTGTACAATGGCGAGACCCGCATCTCCGTTACTTTCCCATGCCGGAGGCCGCCTTTGAATGGATCAAGGAGCAATGGCTTGGTTGGAAGAAAACCGGCATCAGGATGGGGTATAGACCAAACTATCTGCATGACGGTTACGTCATGCCCTATTTCGATACCTGGCAATCTGGAAAGTTCTTCAAGTTTGCCTACGAACACGGAATGGAAGGTACTGACTTTGATATGAATACTGGACAATGGGCGGTACAGGGTCTACGGCTTTACATGCACCTTCGCCTACACAGCAATCCGGAATTAAAAATCAAGAAAATCCGGGAGGAATACTTTTCCGCCTTTGGCCCGGCAGCTGAAAGCATTAAGCGTTTTTGCAACTATTGGGAAAGCTATGCGATTGAGAATGTGTTGAACTTTATAGAGAATATGGAAGTCCGCCGTTATGCAAAATACCCCCTGCAGGCCCATGAGGCCTTTCCGTTAAACGTATTTGCTCCGGCAACGACCATATTGGAGCAAGCGTTGGAAGAGGCACGTACCAGCCCTCGACGTGAATTCGAAGAACGTGTGAAATTTCTTCAAGTGGGGATAGAACACGCCCGCTTGACGGTTAAACTTGCCGCCATCTATAATGGGAATCAAAATGTTCCTGAAGATCGATTGGATGAAGCAAAGGAGGCGCTGAGAAAACTCGTGCAGTTCCGAAAGGATCACCAACACCTGTATTTCTCCGACCTGTATCATGTGACAAGCTTCTGGGAAGGGCGGTGCTGGAATATGGATTATTTCTCCGGATTATAGGACGAAATAAAACTCTATGATAAAATATTTCTTTGATCGTCCTGAAATTCCATCTAAATATAGATTATAAGCAATCAGTTTTATGTACATTAAAAGTAGTTGCAAAACTTTAGTCATTAATCCTTAAAGAAAGCAATGAGATGCATACTAAATTCAAAAGATTCTTTTCCCTGATTATTGTGCTTGGTATATCCGGGTATCCCTGTTTTTCGCAAACGACATCAGTTGCTGATAAGATTAGAATCTATAATTATCCGATGAATCCTCGCCAACATCCTGATGATGGTCGCCGATTTGTAAAACCACCCGATACCGGTACCTTCGGAAATCAGATCCAATTTATGGCACTTCGTAGTTTAGACGGTGACTATAAAGAATCTCTGGATAATTATACCATCAAATATGGCCTTGGTTATATCATATGGCCCTCATACCCTTTGATTTACCGGAACGACCTGCCTGAAATTGTACAGGAATTAAAAAAGAGAGATCTCTATTTATTTGATATTTGGGGATATGTGCCTGGTTCCGGCCCCGGCGGTTATTGGCAGCAATTCATGGTTCCGCAAAGTGTACTCAACTTATTTGAAAAAGAACTTGGGAACCGATGGTTAGGTATGGACAATGGTGAACAGGATGGAAGGTACGTCGGAGGATTTGCCGACCAGATGATACCGGTGGGTGGCAGCCGTGAGCAACAATACCTGAATTTTCAAAACCATTTTCAGGGTTTGACCGACAGACTCGGAAATAAGATGGCAACGCTGGTCTCGCTGAATTTTGGTCATTATTTCCTGAAAGAGGGCGTTTACACAATGATTGGGGCTGAAACCGCACAGGGTTTGCCTAATGCCCAGGTGTATTACTCTTTTATCAGAGGAGCCGGGAAACAATATGGTGTTCCCTGGTTTGGAAATGCCTCGGTGTGGAACCGATGGGGTTGGAAAAACTATTCGGGCAACACCAACTATAATGGCGGCGACACTGAAGGAACCAGTCTTAGCTTACTAAAACGACTGATTTATAGTCACATCATGTATAATTGTGTCGCTGTCGGATTCGAGTCCTCATTTCTGAACAAAAATGAAGAACTGAGTCCGATTGGAAAAATTCAGCAATCCGCAGTACGATGGGTAAAAAAATACGGTCATCCGGGCCATCTCTATACACCGGTTGCTGTAATGGTCGATTTTTTTTCGGGCTGGTCTTTCCCCCGGCACCTATATACGGGAAATATTTATCGCGTTTGGGGTAACCTTCCTTACGAAGAAGGTGATTATTTAACCGACGCCATTTTAAAAATATTCTATCCCGGATATCAGGATGCTTCCTATTTTCATGATGAAACAGGATTTATTGCACCTACGCCCTATGGTGATGTCGTCGATTGTCTGCTGAGTGATTGCCCCTTATGGTTGCTGCAACAATACCCTGTCCTGGTGATCGGGGGAAAACTAAGGAGTGGTTATGAAATCAAGGATAAGCTGGAAAAGTATGTTGCATCCGGCGGCCACCTGGTTATTACGGCAGGAAGCCTGGAAAACATGCCCGGTGGACTAGCTGGCATTAATATCGGTCAGGGTGATATAAGCTTTGATAGCAGTGCATCGATTTCATATAACCATACCGAACTAAAGGAAGCAACCGCCTTTACCATTAAAAAGATCATATCCACAGAGGAAACGAAAACAATTGCTACCTGCCAACAGCAGCCAGTCGTCATTGAACATACTGCCGGTTTGGGTAAAATCACGGTTTTTGCCTCTCCATTCGGATTAAGTTCGAATCCGGGGGATTTGCCTGAATCGAAAATTGATTCAACCCTTAAAACTCCCTTCCCTTTACTGAATCATTGCCAGATAATACTTGGCGATATCTTCAGCAGGTATGAAATATTTATCACCGGTAAAGAACTCAGTGTGATAACCTGCCATAAAAGTAAGGGGGAATTTACGGTAGCTGTTTGCAATAATTCCTGGTTTGAAAAGCCCTTACAGATCATTTCAAATGTCGGAAAAATAATAAAGATTACCGAACTCCCGCTGGATTGTTCAGAACAAAAAGCGATTGGCTTCCTCCCGAAAAGTGTCGTCAACCAAACCGGAAAGAATACAAGAAATACAATTGCAGGTGGTGATATCCGGATCTTCACTATTAAAACGGGTGAAAACAACATTGAAGATATGGCTTTTATACCACCGGTAGCAAATCCTGTAAAAAGGGGACTAACCCTTAGAAATATTTCATCTATAAAAGAGGAAATCCTGCTTCGGCCCACTTTTTTTCAACATTTCGACCGGATTATCATTGACTGGAAATACCTCTACGAAAAAGAAAAATCAATCCTTGCCAAAGAATCCGGCTGGATAAAGAGGCAAGGATTACAACTGATCGTAGATTTTTCATCGGGAATAAATCTTTTCCCGGATTTGCGAATGGTAAACAATGATTCTCTTGAGTATCTCCAAAGTATGGAAACGATTAAATCTGTTATTGACAAAATGAGTCTTTTAAGGGCGCGTGATCTGATTCTGAAAAAACACCGGATGATTGAAAACAATTTCACCAGGGAAAAGTTTAATGAATCTTTGCAAAGTACTTTAAAAGAGATCTGTCAATATTCAGCGAAACATAAAATCAATGTTCATTTACGAACGGTTTCAGGCAGAAATAGTATTAATCTCGAGCAAGCATCAGCATTGGTCCAATCAGTAAATGAGCCCAATTTTTATGTGGCTCCGGTCATAGCATTTATTTTGAACGATCCGGACGAGTTTGAGAAAAACATCGCCTTGCTGAAAAATTTAAAATTCCCCATTTTCCTTGTTGCTGCGCCTGAAAAGGATATTTTCGGAACCGATTGGAATTATACAAAACCGATAACCAATTTTTCCGATCAACAGGCACTAAAAAAGTTACTTTTGTCTAAGCCGGCAAGTACACTGGTACTTGAGGGTGTATACCATGGACCAGATGAAGAATACATGGATATAAAAACCTTAGAAAACCTGCAAAATAATATGGAATAATTTTATGAAAATAGATTATGCCAAGTTAGAAAAAGTCCATCAAATGGCTCGCGATTTGATAGGAAGCGGACTACAGGCAGGAACGGATTCATTAAAGAGGCTTGGATTGAGCCGTTTAAAACTTTTCTATTTGAACAGATTTTATAAAGGCCCGCATTTTCTCTTTACTCATATAGGAATTATACTGATATCCTTTTCCAAAAGGACTAAACTGGATGACGTAGATAAATTCCCCACTTTTTGTTTTGGTATCTTTTCGGGCAATTTTTCCCTTAACCGATAATTCCTTTTTAGATCTTTGGGACCTTATTTTCAATTCTACCTGTTTTTGAATCCCCAGTTCATGCGGACACTCAAAACTGGCACTATTACTGGCAATATCATTTAATACACAGGGGCCTTGAAATTTATTGAGCCAGTTTAATTTTCGTAATTGCCGGTAATATATTAATCCATCAGGTATTCTATATCGTTCGGTAAACCGGCGCTCGCTTTTTCTCTCAACTTTTGTTTCTAACATATTCTGGGTTTACTCTGTACCGCCTATGGTGGATAATAATAAAAAACAGTTACGATTTTGAGCAATTTATAAATTCTGCTTGCGTTTTTGGAATCGCATTCCGTGTTGACCTAAATATCAACCACGAAGTACACGAAGTTTTTAATTATTAAAATTATTTTTGTAATAACTTCGCTTTAGATAAAAGAATAATCAATATAAGATCTTCGTGGACTTCGTGGTAGAAGCATTTTAAATGTTCTAATTTGAACGGCCAAAGGTCGTCGCTCACCAAAGGATGAACACTTGGTACTAAATACTGAAAGTTGCGATAACCTGTCGTTTTTGTCAAGAAATTTTCTAATAAATCCTATAAAGCCGCATTATGAAAATTTTAGTAAACGATTCATTTAATTTTAGCTTCTAATAAATACTTCAATATCTTAAATTTATATTTCAAATACTGTTTCTCTATAGGATGCATCCTGATGTGGGCTTTATTTTCCAGCGGAGGTAAAAAATGACAATGGATTCAGATCAGTCAAAAATTCCGGAAGGCAGATTACTATCGCTTGATTTCTTTCGCGGATTTACCATGTTTCTGCTAATTGCCGAATGGACACACCTGTTTACTATTTTGGTTGATCCTGCATTTGAAGGAACCATCCTTAACTTTATCGGCACCCAGCTGGATCACCATCCCTGGAACGGGATGCATTTTTGGGATCTGGTTCAACCCTTTTTTATGTTTATCGTGGGGGTTGCCCTGCCTTTTTCAGTGGCAAATCGGATGAAGCGAGGTGAAAACCACACTATCATACTTAAACACGCCATTCAGCGTTCCGCACTGTTGCTGCTTTTTGGCTGGGCGCTGTACTGTATTGGTCCAGGTAGAATCACCTTTCGATTTCAAAACGTATTATCTCAGCTGTCTGTTACCTATATTATAGCCTTTCTGATAATGAATCGCCCGGTAAAGACGCAGTTAATTTTCAGTTTTGTTTTAATAGGAGTCACCGAGTTGATCTATAGAGTTTTCCCGGTCGCCGGTTTTAATCAGCCTTTTATTCCTGACCACAATTTCGGGGCATATGTTGATCTGCTTATTTCAGGTGAACTTTCAAGCGGCCATTGGGTATCCTTTAACGCCATACCGACAACTGCGCACACCATTTGGGGAGTCCTGGCTGGTAAATTACTGATGAGTAATCGTCTACCGGCACAAAAAATAAAAATATTGCTTTTCACTGGTTTAGCAGGGGTTATTGCCGGATACGCGTTAGACCCGGTTACACCCATTATTAAACGTATTTGCACCAGCTCGTTCGTACTTGCCAGTGGTGGCTGGAGTATTTTGGCGCTTGTGTTTTCCTATTGGTTAATCGATGTCAGGAAAATTCAAAACTGGGCCAAGTGTTTTTCGATTGTAGGAATGAATTCATTGTTTATCTACCTTTTTGCCCATGTCGGCGGCGCTGATCTGATCATGAAAATTGTAAAACCATTCACGATGGGCTTTTTCGCATGGACAGGTGAAATGCCCGCAACAATAATTACAGCTTTGTGTGTGTGGTTTCTTTTGTGGTATATATGCTACTGGCTTTACAAACGGAAGATATTTATAAAGATTTAAAGAAATATTCTCCACAATATAAAAATGAAAAATTTGTTAATTATAAACAAGGTCCGGAATGGAACTTTTCTGATATTCTTCCAACTGCGTGGGATTTTCTCGTGACCGGGAATAATAGAAAACCGGCCGTTGAATTACCGGTTAAATTGGGAGTCAAAAACGATAATTATATTGAAATTTGGCACGAGCAGAACTTTGGGTAATACGAAACCTTTCAAAGGGATCTTCTGAAATTGAGTTCCAGGCCAGGTTAAATTCATTTCCGGGTGTCAGAATCCAACGAAAACGCGACTGCCAGCCCATTGTTTTTGTAAAATTATCGTATTGAATAAAATTGTTAAAGGTTATTCTCGGACTGATCAAAATGTCAATTTTGGTGCGGTAAAGTTCCCTTGTAAAATCAGTACTGCTCAGAATACCCTCGGTATGCGCCATATCAAAACCGATAAATATTGGGACTGATATTTTATATCCGCTCTGAATTGAAATCGTCTGTTGCTTACCGTTATAAAATTTCCCCCAATCGTATTGTATGGTACTCCAGAAATTCCGCCTCCTGGCCGTAGATAGTATTAGCTGATAGCGTGAAAATTCATAAATACCTGCCTCTAGTTTTATTGAGGAGATAACATCGTCTTCCTCTAAATACTCATACTGATTGTTCATCTGAAAAGAAAATTCATCACCTGAATTGGTACGAATTCCTACAGGGCTTATACTAAAACCCCGACTCAGTAGCCGATTTTGCATATTTGTTATATAATCGAAAGAAGTATTGAATTGCAGTTGCAATATACCCCATTTTTGTGGTCGGGGTCCCAAGCCCATATCGGTATAAAAATTACGAATATCTTTTCTGGGTACGAATCCTGTACCTGCGGTAAAATTCTTTTCTATTTGATTATAACCGGCTCTAAAGGATAAAAAATCGTTGGGATAATTTACCTCTGCACCGAAAGAAAAATCATTATTATCGACATTTTGTGTATTCGATTTTAAACCATATAACAATAAGGATAGATTCTTATTATCTTGAAAAGTAGAAGTGGCCAGTTTAATATCAACGCCCATGACATAATTTCGGTCATCGGAAACGGCATTACCAGCGGTACCAATAAATCCCAGCGTCGATTGCGAACCAAAATTATGGGTAATACGGGCGATGGTGAAATTTTGTTTACTATCCGATCGTTCATCAATAACATTCATAAAACCTATATTCCAATGTCCACTTTGACCGGTTATCTTTGCGCCGGTGATAATCGGGATAGGATTGCTTTCATTATCCAAACCCAATCTTCTGGAAAAGAATATCAGCAGGCGTTGCGCATAATTATTCTCGCTATCTCCCTCTCTTCCGAACTGAAAGTAATTGGCACCATCGAGGAAAAAATCTCTTTTTTCAGGGAAAAAAAGCGGAAAACGGGTAAGATTAATTTGTCTGCTGTCGACTTCCGTTTGTGCAAAGTCGGTATTAATTGTCAGAGCACTTTTGATACCGGGCGTCAGCTGATAAAAAATATCCAAGCCAATATCATTGGGAAATTTATAATTTTCACCCACTTTTTGATCTAAACCGACCAAAACATACGGTCGCAGATCCAATCCGATACCCTGAGAAATATCTTTTAATCCGGATAACACAGCAGCATCTGAAACTTGAAATTTATAACTGTTCAGATTTGCCTCCGGCCAGTATGACTTTTCGCTTCTTCTTTGAATTTCCCGTGAGAACTTGATCCCCCACTCATTCTGATTTGCAGGAAAATTTAAGGTTTTAAAAGGAAGTGCGATTTCAATATCCCAACCGTGTTCATTGATCGAGGCCCTCCCTTCCCATAGACCATCCCACTGTTTATTCAAAGAAGCACCGTTTAAACTTAATATACCATCACCAATGCATCCCAAGGCATTCATCTGAAACCAGAAGGCATTTCTTCGATCCAGAAAAGTATCCAAAATGATAACAATCTTATCGTCATTGCTCAGATCAGCATCTCTTTCTAACTGTTGTGCTGCAATCAGTTGTGGATTGTCGTAACATCGTGCCGCGATATACAGATTATTTTTATCATAACAGACAAAAAACATTGTTTTTTTTGATACAGGCTCACCGGTATCCGGTTCTCGCTGGACGAATTTATCAACCATGAGGGCCAAAGACCAAACATCCTCCACCACTTTCCCGTCGATTCTCGGAGGTGTATCGACATACACCGCTTTTATGGTGTTTTGTGAAAATAATTGACCAAATAAAAGGAAAAATAAATAAACACCATTGATCGTTAGGAATGGAACGTGTATATGTGACATTCGGTTTTTCTTTCTCATCTCAATGTGCCGTGGCGATAATGATGACGGTTATTTTAAAAATAATCGGTAGAATTAAATTCGAAAAAAAATCAGAATATTTCAATTTAAAATATATTTAGCCTGATTAATTCATAAATTTTAAATTTATCAAGTAGCGACAGTAAAATCTATTCCCCCTTAGCAAAGGGGGTTAGGGGGTTGTTTTTACATAACATAAACCAATTTTATATCCCCCTTAGTCCCCCTTTTCCAAGGGGGAAACAGAGCCTTCATAAACCGAGATCGGTGCTTATTAACCGATACTGCAACAACCCCTTCCTAAGGGGGAGTTAAATAGTTGATTTCATGGAAGTTATTCAATCTGACCTTAAGATTTGTGAATAATTCAGGTTTAGTAAATATTTGACAAAAAAATGATACGGAATTCAAATTCATTTAGATAGCCTCAAATTTTCACTTCTTATAAATACTTCAATATCTTATATTTACAAATCAAATACTTTTGTATAAAAGAGGTTGCCATGAATCTATGTTTACTTATATTTTGTTGGGTGAAAAGATTTTTCACTGTCAAAAAACTCTTACCGGTTCTTGCTTTTTTATTCGCTTTCGTCCCCCGCATTTATGCTGAAACGACGCTTGATATTAAACCATTATGGCAGGCAGATGTGGATATGGTATTGGAAGGGGCGCCAATGGTTGTTGATTTAGACGGTGACGGTGATGCGGAAATTCTGACGGCCGCCTATGAAAATATGATTGTGGTTGACGGATCAGGTAAAGAACTTTGGCGCTTTGATACGCGCGGACGCTATTCGACCTGCCCGGCCATTCTCGAGCGGGAAAATCAGCTCCCGCTCATTTACGCCGGTGATAACACAGGGATGTTCACCTGTCTCGACGGGAGCGGTAACATCGTCTGGCAGGTAGAAACGTCACCGATCTTTTGTGCTTCTCCGGCTCTGGCAGATTTGGATGCCGATGGTGCCATGGAAGTTATTCAGGGTGATAAAAAAGGGATAGTAAGTGTTTATGATGCCATGAGTGGTCAGCTGAAATGGCAAAATACAATTGATGGTGAATGCTCTTCTCCGGCCATCGGGGATTTAAATGCAGACGGTTTCCTGGAAATAGTGATCGCAACGGGTGCCGGTAAAGTTTTTGCACTTTCCGCCAACGGAGAAGTGCTATGGGAATTTTACGTTGGCTGCCCTTCTTTGGATTGGGCGACTTCTTCCCCGATACTATTCCAAAATTCCACGAAACAAGTGTGCATTGCCGCCGGATCGCAAAGCGGACGATATTTTTGTCTGGATAATCAGGGAAAAATCCTGTGGGAACGTTCGACGCGTGGTGCGATTGCTTCAACGCTCTCAGTCGGCGATCTTGATACGGATGGTCGTGCCGATCTGTTTGTAGTAACTCAACTGGGAGTGCTCTATCGATTCGATGAAGGCGGGCGTATGCTGTGGGATATCGACACACAAGGGCGCAGTCTGGCCTGCGGCGCTCTTTTCGACATGGATGGGGATGGCACGCTGGAGTATGTGCTCAGTACCCAACGCGGTAATTTACTGGTTTTTAATAGGACCGGAGAAGTTATCTTTAACCACCAATTTAGCAGCCGAACCATTAATGTGACCCCGGCCTTTGGTGATATTGTAAAAAAGCGGCCCGGACTGGAAATGGCCATTACCGGTGGCGAAGGCGGCTTGATTTACTGTTTGAGTATTCCGGCTCTATCGACCACACCAACCCATTGGCAAACCTATCGTGGTGATAATCGACTGACCGCCGCCTGGTTTGGGCTTGCCGGTACAAATACAATTCTCATGGTACCGGAAAATTTGAATTGGGATCAGATATTTACCGGGACGGAGATTTCCTTTCGGGTGAAAAATCCGGGTTCGGATAAGAAAGGTCTTAAAGCGGAAGCCAGCTGTGTCCGTCCGGACGGTTCGCGGCAATCGGCGGTGGGTATGATTATTGGGCAACAAGGCCTGTTGAAATTACCGGTTACGATTTCAGCGCCGGGGATTTATCAATTTAAGTGGAGTGTAAAAGATGCTAATGGAAATTCATTGGTTGCCGGTTCGCGCGAATTAACGCTGCAACCGTATTTGAATGATCAGGCGCTGGCAAAACGGGCCGTTCTGGCTCTGGAAAAAAAGATTGAAAGGCTGAAATCAGACCAATCTAAAAAAGGTCTGAAAGCAGCGCTGAATCAGGAATTACAGGAAATTGCGGAAGAATCTGCTACGCTGGCCTCATTACAAGTGGCCACTCCAGGTGCCTCTCCGGAATTCAACGAGCAGTTAAATACGCGAACGGCAAATCTAAATTCCCGCTCACAACGAGCGCTGGCCCTGGCCCGCATTTCGGATACAATCATCAAAAATGCACCGAAAAGCCAAATAATGGCATTCAACGGATTGATGTGGGAAAACCGGAACGTAGATAAGCAACTGCCAACGGAGATTGCTATTCCGCTAACAATCCATCGCCGAAGCATTATCGGCGAACACGAACCAGTTTCAATTAAATTATTGAATATGAGTATGGAATCTGTTGCCGTAAACTGCCGGGTACAGAAAAAATCAACTGACCTGAAGGTAACAGCTTTTGAAGTGAAGCCGGTGCCCACGAATCAAAATACAACGGCCTGGGACCCGATGGTACCGCTGGGTAATAATAAAATGACAATTCCTTCACTGGAGACCCGCGAAATCTGGCTGGATATTGATTTGGCTGATGTCGCAGCCGGTAAGTACGATCTGCAAACGATTTTTGATACCGGGGAGAAAAAGACAACTGTAGAAATCAAACTGGAAATATTGCCATTTAAAATGGCCGGATTTGATGCCATGCGCTTATGTTGTTGGGCCAGTTATAAGAAAAATGCGGTGGTTGATTTACTCGCTCACGGTAATACAGTCTTTACCCGTACGTTACCACCGGTAAAAATTGAGGACGAAGAACCGCTAAAGTTAGATATCGATTTTACTGCAGTGGATGAGTTCATCGGGCCGATGAAGGGACATGATGTCTTTCTCTTAATGCCTGGTATCCCTGATCTGGGCGTACCCATTGAAGAAGAGGCCTATGTTCCCCGTCTCGCGCAATATCTGAATCAGGTCATACAACATCTGACTGACCGGGGGATCTCTCAGGATCATATTGCCCTCTACCCGCACGATGAGCCAGGAGGGCATGGGTGGGATACAGTTAATCACTATATTATGTTTGCCAGGCAGGGGGTAAAAGCGCGGCCGTCATTAAAATTCTATGTCAATGGTGGTGGTGATCTGGCGATGTTTGAAGCGCTCAATGAAATCGCTGAGGTTTGGTGTCCCAGTTATTTTATGCTGGGTGATAAAACACCGGTAATGAAATTTCTTGAACAATCAGGAAAAACACTCTGGACATACGATTGTGGGTATGCTTATGCGCGCCCAATCGGAGCAAATGTTAAAACAATTAACGTTGTTGCCCAGTACCGTCTTCCAGCCTTGTTTGCACATCACTTTGGTGCAACGGGCATTGGTTATTGGTGCTACAACGTTGGTCCGTCAATGTGGGAAGCGATTGATCTTGAATACCCCCTGGTTTATACCGATAAGGACGGTATGAACACCTCAAGCCGTCGCTGGGAAGCCGTTCGAGAAAGCATTGAGGATACCCGAATTGTCATTGCATTGCGAGAGAAATTGAACGATGCCACAGTTAGTGAAGCAGCAAAAAATCGGATCAGGCATCTCGTTGAAGTGGCCCTGCCAGCCGTTGCTGAGCAATCACTTCAAGAAGTAAAGATGGGTGTAGCCCGTTATGTTATCGATGCATCAAATAATGACGACACCGTGAAATTACTGCGACGGGAAATTATGGAATGTGTGGCCCTTCTGGTTCAATAGAGGAGAAAACTTTTTAAGGCAACGAAATAAACGAACCACCTGCGGGAGATATCAGACCGCAATATAAAACCAAAAGAATGGTGGCAGACACTGGGAATCTCGAATATGTGATTTTCAATTCCCTTCCCAACACAATCGCCAAAGCAATCACTGTTCTTGCAGTCGAACAGAAGTTTAGGCTCAAGTTTACCTGCCCCACCGGATTTAGGATTCTTATTGATTTTAGAAAAGTCCTTGATTCTATATGATGAAATTTATATAATAGTCATAGCCTACCTGAACACTATTGCACTAGTTGAGAATAAAAAGCACTATAGGTAAGAGTATAAAATGAACTCATCGATAAATAGGGTTATTGGCGGAAATGCAAAGGTCGTTCGAAGTATAAATCGTGCAACAATCTTGAACATCATTCGTGAGCACCAACCAATTTCCCGCTCGGAGATTTCCAACCTAATGGGGCTAAATAAAAGTACTATTTCACGCATTGTTCGTGACTTGTTAGAAGAAAATTTCATAGATGAAAAAGTTTATTTTGACGAGAATATTGGCCGAAATCCATTACAGTTAAGATTAAAAAAATCTGTACACTTTGTCGGTGCAATAAATATTGATAGTGAAACAACATGGGTGGCAGTCTTTGATATTGATGGAAGCATAGTCAAAGTAGTTCAAATAAAGACAGAGATAAATAATGCAGAGGATTATTTTGAACGATGCGCTAAAAAGTTGAAAGAATTGCAAGAAGATTTGAAAATATCAAAACTTGAAGGTATCGGAGTCAATTTAGCAGGCATTGTGGATTCCGACGGTGAAAATATTATTAATGCGATTAACCTGGGAATAAAAAATGTCCATATTGGCGGCATATTTAAAAAATATTTTTCAGATGTACCTAATATAAAGTTTGAAAATAGTGCCAATGCATCAGCTCTTGCAGAATTGTGGTTTAAAAATGGCAAGTCTATAAATATTGATAATTTTGTTTTTCTATGGATTGGTAGTGGAATAGGAGCTGGTATTATCGTTGATAAAAAGCTATTAAAAGGTAATTGTTATTCGGCAGGTGAGTTCGGTCGCATGACGATGTTTGATTCTGGAGATCCTGAGATTTATACGGAATCTGAGAATCTTGAAGCACATGCATCTAATCGGGCAACGATAAAAAGATATAATATGCTGCAAAAAAAAACGAATAACGGTAAGATTGAGTCGAAGATAAATAAAATCATTCAAAAGGCGAAAGGAAATGATGCGAATGCAATTAAGGCATTAAAGAAAACCGGAAGTTATCTTGGCATAGGAGTATCCAATATTATTAAATCAATAGATCCCCAAGCGATTATTGTAGGGGGCGAGATCGTTGCGGCGTGGGATATTATTTATCCCGAAATCATGAAAATAGTAGAAAAACATGTCGATCAGTTTATGGATCATAAAGTAAGTATTTTTCCTACCTATAATAAAGCAAATTCTGCTCTTATGGGCGCCGCAACACTTCCCATCATTGAAATCTTTCGCAATTATTCTATCATTCGTTAAAAAAAATAAAAAAAGTATTGATAAATATAGAAATATATATTAGGTTGCTTAAAGCAACCAAAGTGATTGGTTATAGTACTGAAATGACTCCAGATTTTATTTAAGGGATTAATTCATTGTTAATGCTGATCATTACAATGGTTTTAAAATCCTGTTTTTTCAATTCTACCGTCAATAAATATTCTCAATATAAAAGATGTAGTTAAGAGAAGCGCTATTCATCTATCCTTGATTCTCATCCTTACCAGGAGAGGATTTTCACGTCATAAATTTGTCAGAAGTCTTAAATATCTTTTAAAGAAAGGAGGTCTCGAACTGAATTTCAAACGTACCATAAATCCATGTTATCATTTAATGAAAAATCAATATGGAGGCTTAGAGATGTTTAAAAGATCGATTTTTAAGTACATTTTGGTATTTTTCGTGTGTATTGCATTACCCTGTGGGTTATTTGCCGGTATAACCGGTAAAATATCCGGTAAAATAATTGATTCTGATACCAAGGAGGTGCTGCCTGGAGCTAATGTTCAAATCGTTGGCACAAACTGGGGTGCATCAACGAATCTTGAGGGAGAATTCTTTATCCTTAATATTCCTCCTGGAAATTATTCAATTAGAATAACCATGATGGGGTATGGGGCGGTCGTTCAACAAGGTGTAAGAGTTAATATCGATCGCACAACAGAGGTGAATGGTGCTCTTTCGACACAGGTGATGGAATTGGACGAGGATATTGTCGTCGTCGCTACACGGCCGCTTGTTCAAAAAGATGTTACTGCCAGCCAAAACATCATGACCCCTGAAATCGCAGAGACTATACCCGTCTCCGATATTATGGGTGCTGTCAGTCTTGAGCCAGGTATCAGCGTATCGACAGAGAAAATGGAGGTTTCAGTAAGAGGTGGTGGAAATGACCAAATAAGTTTTCAAGTTGATGGTATGGAAAGAAAGGACAAACTGAACGAAAAGATCTACGTGCCGACAAATTCAGCACTGGTGTCGGAAATTCAAGTGCTGTCTGGCGGTTTTAATGCAGAATATGGTAATATTCGTTCAGGTTTGTTTAATGTCGTAACCAAAGAGAACGAGGCTAAATTCTTTGGAAAAGTAGACTATCGTATTGGGCCGGCCCATCAAAAACATTTCGGACCGAACGCTTTTGGCCCGGATCAGTATGACTGGAAAACCTATGCTTCCCCGGCCTCTTTTAATCCGGTTTTAGACGCTGAAGGAAACCAGATATTCATGGGATGGGATGCCTTGGCTGTTCTTAAAAACGCCGATAATTATTTGGGGAAAAATGATTGGACCTCACAGCAATTACTTGATGTATGGAAATATCGTCATCGTCCCATTGATTATACTGATAAACCTGATCATTATCTAGATCTTGGCATCGGAGGCCCTCTGGGTATAGAAAATGCCGGGTTCTTGGTAGGTGTAAAATACACCAGGGAATTTCCCATCCTTCCTTCTGTCCGGGGCTATAATCAGATAATGTCTCTGGAAGGAAAAGTACATTTCAAACCTACCAGTGATATTAAAATAACGGTCAACGGCCTTTATGGCAAAACAGAAACCACTGCTCCGGGAAGAAGTTGGGGTAGCACAGTGAACATGGAATATGGGGCAGACGTTATTGGCTCAGCAATAGGAGTCGGTGAATATAAGGATAAATATTATCTGGGCGCACAGGATATGTTAGATGTCTGGACAAAACAGCTCGGTGTTAAATTGACACACACCTTAAGCCCTTCCACATTCTATGAAATCAGGTATAACAATTTTAGGATGAACTCTGAAGCGGGAAGGCCACCTGAACGAGACTATAATACGATTGTAAAAACGATCGGTGGTGTCGGCCTGAATGAAGAGCCTAACGGATGGGCCGTTTTTGGTTTGGGCGGTACAGACCTTACCGGCAAATATACTTTTTATGGTGGTGCTAATATTGAAGACACATCATCGGTTGTCACTAATCTTTTGAACTTTGATCTGACAAGCCAAATCAGTAACGAACATTTAATTAAATTCGGTATTGAGTACGAGACGGATCATTTGATAAAAGATATGTTTGCCCGTGGCAACGATGTGGTTATTGGCGATCCAAATGGGGACAACCTGCATTATAATGAAACACCTTATCATATTTCCGGTTATCTTCAAGACAAGATCGAATATGGCGGTATGATCGCCAATATCGGATTCCGTCTCGAGCATTATGATGCCAGGGGCTATCTCTGGGATGGTGGATATATATATTCTCCCGTATATACAACCGGCGGTACCCAAGGTTATGAAACTCCGGAGGATATACCGAACAATATAGAGAGCCAAGCGTATACCCTATTCGCTCCACGACTTGCATTTTCTCACCCGGTTCGCGAAAACACAAAATTCTTCTTTAATTATGGGGTATACTACAATGAACCGGGGAATACCTATCGATATGGCATTTCTTTCTCGCAGCGTGAATTTGGCAATACTATAAGCAGGACACGAGCCGTTGGATATGCTGACCTCAAACCCCCAAGAACATCTGCTTATGAAGTAGGTTTTGAGCAAAGTATTGCCGATCAATGGTTGGTTCGTGCATACTTTTACTCAAAAGATAATACCGAGCAGATAAGCACTGTCTATGTCACAAGCATGCGGAATACCGACATGGTCGGATATTTCAATAATCAGGATGGATTAGGCGCCGGCCAGGCTGCATATTACACCTATCGAAATAATAATTATGCGGATATTCGCGGTATCGAAGTCAAACTCACAAAAAGATACGGCCGATTTTTATCTGGTTGGGCAACGATGGATTATCGGATCAGTACCTCGGGTAATTATGGCCTTTCGCAGTATTGGCAGGATCCTTTGCAAGCCTATAACTTTTATAGCGCTGCAAAACTGCAGCCTCAAGCTGAACCCAGTTTTTTAGCAAATCTAAATTTCCACACACCGACAGATTGGGGCGAGTGGGAAGGTGATTGGCAGCTCAGCGTCATTCAATCCTGGGCGCAAGGTCAAAGGCTCATTTACAATCCATCCAACCTGCCAACACGAGATGTCAAAACGATTTATAATTGGGTAAATATGTATCAAACGACATTGAGACTGAGTAAGCAGATTAACCTGATGGGTATTGTAAACCTCCGTTTTTATGCGGATGTGAATAATCTTTTCAATTACCGGCACTTGAACACGAATATACTGAGTGGAGCTGAGTACGACACTTATTTAACTCAGGTTGTGGACGGCACTAATGGTTTGGACAAAAAAGTCGGTGAGTATGAGGACAATAATGGAAAGAATGTATTTACCGAAACATGGACCGATAAAAGCGGAAATACACGTACGGCTATCGCGCCGGAAAAAGATTTCGCTTTATTCTACTATCCCCGGTCATTTTTATTGGGCGTAAAAATTGAATTTTAATTTCGGTTTGCCAATTATTTTTTTACGGTTAACTGCGAATTAACAAAAAGAGGGTTTAAACTATGAAAAGACTATTAATCATTGCAAGCATATTTATGGTTATGCTAATTTTTTTGGCAGATTTCGCCATGGCTGGTGGAACCTCCGAAGGTTTTATGAGAATCGGGCGGCTTTGGTACGCCGCGGGCTATGACGGCGCTGAAGGCTTTAGTTCTCAAGGCGGTTGGCCGGGAGGACGATTTCCCGATTATACCTGGCAAAGTTGGAATGTGAAAAAATTCGGTTCAGTCGCCGGAGTAAAAGACTGGTTGGCCCCGAATGGTCAAACGTATTCACACTGGACATCGGGCGCACACCGTACGCATGACTATAACTACGATGTATGGTGGAAAGAGCAATTAAACCTGATGCAGGTTTTCCCTACTGCTATGACAATATACCAAAGATGGGAACAACCCAACGTCTTCGTCAATGGAAAAAACATTATTGCCGATGGTGGTGACGCTTTTCTCTCAACTCATACCAACACTGCGGTTGATCCGAACCTAATCACCGAAAGAGCAATAAAGTCCGTATGGCGCTATACCATGGGCGTTGAATTAGTACAATGGGTTTACGGCTACAGCACCCCTGTTCATAAAGATTATGTACTTTTTGATTATACGCTTACGAATAATGGTAAAGTCTATGGAAAAGAGCCATTTAATCCCGGACTATGGCCGAACCCGGAATGGCCGCACATTATGGAAGATCAGGCACTGCATGAATTTTGGTGGGAGTCAAATATACAGGCACGGGTTTCAAATATGGGTGATTACTTTTCTTTTGGAGACCAGGACGCTGTCGGTGAATTTTTTACGCCCCTGGCTGATGAAGGCATTAACACTCCCATGTTTCTTTTTTATGATGGCGACCACGCCGGTGACGGTACAAAAGATTGGGGCGATCCCAGTAAGGATGACCGCTGGGTTGAATTATTGTCACCAGCGTATCTTACCTTAGGTACGCTTTATGCGGACAAATCCGCATCTGAGCATGTAAACGATCCTACGATGCCTCATAATACATCGATCGTGGAAGAACGTTTTAATGATCTTGGCAAAACCTACTTAACCATGCCGGAACAGTATGAGGCGATTTTCCAGGAAGATGAATATTGGCCATTGAATACACCGGCACACGATATTGATCCATCAATCAATCGTCCCTGCGCCTATCAGTGCTATGGACCATACGACATGAATTTTAATGAGTCAGTTAACATCATTCAGGTTTTCGCTGCCAATGGAATTAGTCAGGAATTGTGTGTGAAATATGGTATAGCAGCAAAGCAAGCGAATTTTCAGGGTCCTATAATGGATGAAATTGAAACCGTGGTCAAAACCGGCCGCGATTCTTTGCTCAAAACAATACATGCGGCCAACTGGAATGTGAACGGCGATAAAGAAGGTCATGCAAAATATGATATGCCCGATGCACCGCGCCCGCCGGCTAATTTCTGGGTTGCTTCCGATGGACTGCGAATTAAATTGACCTGGTCAGATGAGTCTCGGGAAGAAGGAGACTTTGATACAGGCGTCAATGATTTCGCAGGATACAGAGTTTACCGGGCCATTGGTCGTGCTGATAGCATCTATCACGTCGTTTATGATGGGACTGATAATTTGTATCTTGATGAAAATATAGCGCCTAATTATCAATACTTTTACTATGTTGTCGCTTATGATGATGGAACCCAGAATTGGGAAAATCCTGGCGTTTCGTTAGAAAGCGGCCGATTTTACTGCTGGACCGGTTGGGCGCCGAAAGGTGTCTCTTCTACTTCGGCACCCATAACGGCTAAATCCGACATGGAAAATATCAGGGTTGTTCCTAATCCGTACAGCTCCGCGGGCAAAACATTTACAGGTGAACTGGACAAGATTGTATTTACCGGATTACCTGGACAGTGCACCATCACGATTTACACGCTTAATGGTGATGTTGTTCATACAATCGAACACACCGATGGTAGCGGTACCGAGGAATGGAACTTGCGAACCGAGTTCAATCAATATATCGTAAGCGATGTATACCTTTATACGGTTAAAAGTGAACTGGGTGATTATCTGGATAAATTTATTGTCATTCGCTAACCAATGACGATATTTTTATTAGGCCGTTTGGTACTCTTTAATGTTTAAAATGGAGAAAATTCGCATGAAAAAATATTTTGGATTATATTCGATATTATTTTGTTTTCTGCTCTCACATCCGGCATCATCAGAGGGCATGGAAAAGCTTGGGCAGGCCGGAATGACTTTCCTTAGCATAGGAGGAAGCGCCAGAGCCGCCGCTATGGCCAATGTTTTTGGTTTTGCCAAGAACGACCTTGGTAGTGTTTTTCATAATCCTGCCGGGCTTGCATCCGTTGATGGAACAGCCATTTTTCTCAGCAACACCAGCTGGATCGATGATATAAATGTTATACACGCGGCTTTATCTTATAATGCTGGTGACTATGGTGTTTTCGGTCTTACACTGCAGACGATAGATTATGGCGAATTTAATGGCACCACGATGTCTGACACTGATCCAAGGGGATACACGGATATAGATGTCGGTGATGTGAGTGGCCTTGCAATAGGCGTCGCCTATGGTATCCAAATGACTGACAATTTTTTCATCGGTGGTGGTATTAAACTGGTGTCTCAACAGTTGGGCGTGAATGATATCTATGTCGCTGGTGCGGTCGATGAAACCGGCAAAGAAAATAAAGCATCCACTGTTGCTTATGATTTCGGAACCATTTATGACACCGGACTCAGGAGTCTTCAACTGACGATGAGCATTCGGAATTATTCGGCACAGGTGTTGTATGAAAATGAAGAATTTCAGTTACCCCAAACCTATCGAATCGGCATATCTGCCAATATGTTTGAGATGCTTCCTTTTGGCAATGAGGGTGGAAACAGCTTAATTTTAGCTGTCGAAGGGGTTGATCATCTGGGTCGAAACGAATATCTCAACGCAGGATTGGAATACACCTTGTTAAAATTAGTCGATTTGCGGGCCGGGTATGCTTTTGAACGCGCCCAGGATGATACCGGCGGCTTAAGTGCTGGGATCGGAATAAACCTGGCTGAGATGAATTTACCTTTCAACGGCAGACTTGACATCGCTTATAGTGATTACGGTAGTTTGCTTGGGTCAGTGATGCAATTCTCAATTCAGGGCAGTTTCTAGAAAAATTAGATGTAGAGAGCCCGTATTATCTGCCTTTTTCTTCCTCAAAAACGTCTCATAGTTGCGTTTTATGAGGCGTTTTGAGGAAGATA
>CAZBBC010000016.1:0-31712 GCA_964489835.1 uncultured Calditrichota bacterium | reverse complement strand
TATGAATATCGAGAGTCTAAAATTTAATGGAATATCCGATCCTTTGATGATAAAAAGATCCCAGTATTCTGCCGTACTACTTATAAATTTCAATTAAAGAGAAAAAAAATAATGGAAACTTTGAAAGAAAAGCTTGGGCATATTATTATACCAATGGTCACACCTTTTGATAAAAATACCGGTGAGGTAAATTTAAAAGAAGCGGCAAAACTCGCTGACTTTATTATCCAAAAAAAATATTGTGATTCCATTGCAGTAACGGGTACAACTGGTGAATTTAACACGATGAATGTTGAAGAACGAATGGGAATGTATAAAGTGGTGAAAGAAGCGGTGGCCGGCAGAGTACCGCTTATCGCTGGTGCCGGGGCTGCTTCTGTACAGGATGCGGTAAAACTGAGTCAGGAAGCTGAAAAGCTTGGCTATGAAGTAGTCATGATTGTGGCTCCCTATTACTGCAAACCAAGCAAGGAAGGTATCTATAAATTTTTTGCAACGGTTGCAAAAAGTGTAAATATAGATGTGATGTTATACAATATTCCTCTTTTCACAGGTGTAAATGTAGATCCTGATATGGTGTCCCGCCTTTGTAATGAATTTGAAAATATAAAAGGCGTTAAGGATGAAGCAGGTATTAATCCAACCCAAATGACTGAATACGCCCTGGTCACCCCGGAAGATTTTACTGTTTATAATGGTGATGATCTTATGGTATTGTGCGGTTTAGTGCAAGGTGCGGCGGGTGTTATTAGTGGCGGCTCACATTTGATTGGTGAGAAAATGAGAGAAATGATTAACTTTTTTCTGCATGGCCAAAATGAAAGCGCTTTAAAGATCCATAATGAACTGGATCCATTTTTCAGAGCGTTGGCACCAAATGGCAGAATAAATCCAAATCCGGTGTTAAAGGCTGCATTGGATATAGCCGGACATCCGGTAGGCCCTCCCCGTTTACCATTAAATGAAGCCACGCCCGAAGAAAGAGAAAACATAAAAAAACACCTCATCCGATTGAACGTTATATAGTTCATGGGTAGTAACGTTCATCTTTTTTTTGAGATATCGTTTCGATTTTATAAAAGTTAGTATGCACCATTTTTGAATACAAGCAGCATAAAGTATTTCATTCGCAAGTCAACAAATGTCAACGTTTTCTTATATTACTTCCTATACTACCAACCAAATAGATGTAAAATAGTTGTACAAGATAAACAACAATTTTACTCTGGAAGAATAAACAACCACCGCCAGTGGTATTGTGATAACCTGTAATAAATAGTAGCAAAAGAGAATATTATGAGAATAGCTTCAAATATTGGAATGATTAAAAAGGGGGATCAAATGATTCGTTTTTTTGTGCCTGTTTATTCTAAAAAACGATCCATAAAATACCGGGGCCGTTCCTTTTTTATGTTCATGTTTTTACTTATCGCATTACCCTCGCTATCGTTTAGTCAAAATGGGCAACAGCCCGGTCGGGCTTCCATTCACCCGTCGCTGGTGATTTTGGAACCCGGCAAACAACAAAAGTTTAAAGTTATAAAAATGGCAAGGCCTTTGAGACCGGCCAAGCTCGCAGAAAAAGTCAAATGGTCAGTAAACAATATTCCCGGCGGAGACCAGGAAGTGGGTTATATCAATACTGACGGCGTTTACATAGCACCCCAAAAGGAGCCCACACCGCATGAAATCCATATTATGGGTCAAGTTGAAGATGTGAGCAACTGTAAATTATTTGCAACGGTGCTTATGACGCCCGAGAAGCCTTTATATAAAATGATTTATGAGTATACTGAACAAATAGGAAACTCTGAACATTTTACAAATCCGCATTGTATTGCCATTGATAAGGATGGCAATTTACTCATAGCTGACTATGATGGCAGCCGCGTGGTTCGATTTAGTAAGGATGGTAAATATCTTGGATATTTGGGTTTGGGAATCGGAGAGGAACCGGGACAAATTTTTTTACCCAGAGTCGTTATTGCTGACAAAAAGGGTGACATTTTTGTTAGTGATCAAAAAAAATATGGACCACGTATCCAGGTGTTCAGTCATGAAGGGAAATTCTTACGGGCGTTTGCAGAAAAAGGTACCGGACCGGGAGAAATTCTTCGGGCACACGGAATGGAATTTGACAGTATGGGTCGATTATTAGTCGTTGATGTTGATGCCATGCGGATAAATATTTATACTCATGAAGGAGAATTTATTAAATCATGGGGGCGTGATGGACCTTACCGTGAAGATTTTAATTCTTCGCACGGACTCGTCATTGATCCGAATGATGATGTTTTTGTTGCTGGATATTATGGATCAATACAAAAATTTGATATACATGGAAATTTGTTAAAAATAGTTATGGAATCAGATCCGCCGGACGGTTCGGTGTATGTTCATTCAATAGCAGATGACAAATGGGGAAATGTTTATGCGATGGTTCGTGGGTCGAGAGGGTATGGTGGAGAAGTCGAAATTTTAGATCAGTAAACTATTGGATTCTTTATGAAAATATAAAAGATTACAAAAGAGGATCAAATATGCGCAGATTATACAAAAAAAAGCATTATCAATATTATAAGTGGGCTGTCTTTGCTATAATTTTACCAACAGCCTTTTTATTTGCACAATCTGTCAAACCATATGAACGGGTGATGATACAACCATCCAAGGTTGAATTAGAATGTGGCAAGAGACAACAATTCACTGTCGTATATAATACAGGCCAGCATAGTCTGACAAGTGTAAATGTTAAAGTAAAGTGGTCTGTAAATGGAATACCTGGTGGTAGCCATGAGTTGGGAACAATCGATAACAAGGGACTTTACAGCGCACCGAAAAAGATTCCAACTCCGGCAGAAGTCCAGATATGCGCAGAGGTGAAAAAGGCAGTAAACAGCAACCTGTGGGCAACCGTGCTCTTTAAAAGAAAAAAACCACATTATAAGACTCTGTGGCAATGGGGTGAACAAATTGAAAAACCCAAATATTTTCGCGAGCCGCATAGCATTACATTGGATAAAGATGGAAATATTCTGATAGCAGATATGGGCGCTTCGCGCATTTTCCGTTTTACAATAAGAGGAGATTTTCTTTCTGAAATAGGAAAGGGCTATGGTAACGAAGAGGGCTATTTTGACAAACCCCGCGATGTTGCGATTGATTCCAAGGGATATATTTTCGTGAGTGATCAAAAGAAGGACAAGCCCCGTATTCAGGTTTTTAATCCGAATGGCGATTTTTTGAATAATTTTGCCGACGAGGGCTCTGGTCCCGGGCAAATTATTCGTCCTCATGGATTAGCCTTTGTCAGTCAACAAAGGCTTCTGGTAATAGACGTGGATAACATACGGGCGAACCTCTACAAGCATTCCGGCGAGTTTATAAAATCATTGGGACAGGTTGGTCCCAATGTTGGAAAGCTCATAACACCACATGGCATAGCAGTTGACCGTAACGATGATGTCTTTATTTCAGATTACTTTGGCACGGTTCAAAAATTTACAATTGATGGTGATTTTATTTACTCATTTGTTAACAAGAATCATACGGCAGGCTCAGCCTTTATTCACACCATTTGCTGTGATCAATGGGGAAATGTGTATTTGATGGTTCGTGGCATTAAAGGATTTGAGGGTACTTTTGAAGAGAGTCAAGACAGAACATTCTACATCGTAAAATATAATAATAATGGGGATTTTGTTTGCAGCATTCAATTATCAGATAAAGGACGCGAAGTTATCCATGCGGTTATAGATCTGCAAGGTAAAATTTACGCTCTTTTCAAAGGACGGAAGGATCTGGGCGTTGAAGTTTTAGGCGCGGAATAAAGAATCAGAATCAAATGACCATACCGATATGCTAGAGGATCAAATAATGAAAGAAAGAAGAATACAGCGCTGGTTTAACGAATTTGCCTTTATCCTGTTCTTGATCGTTACAGGTGTTCTTCCATTAAATTCCCGTGCTCAGGATAACGGATCTATTAGTTCGACAAACGACCAGAAACTCTTTCCAATAGGATTTTATGAATTACCAAAGAGCGATGCTGATCTGACAGCAATGGCCAATGCAGGTGTAAATCTCGTGCGGTGCGGCAATAGAAACGACCTGGAAAGGGTATCACAAGCCGGAATGATGGGTGTGTATTATCTCAATTTGGCTCAGGGCAAAACCGATGATCTGAAAAAACAGATAGAATCAATCATGGATCATCCGGCTTTGGCAGTTTGGGAAGGTCCGGATGAAATCGTCTGGACTTTTACAGCGGCAAGTTGGCTGTGGCGCGAGGGTGAATCCACCGTTTTTGATCATAAAGGTGAATGGTGGATGCAAACGCCCGAGGCTGTCAAATATTCCGAGAAAAGGGCGGAAGAAATTATTCCCGGATTAATAGAGGGTATTGAACTGGTCAGAAAACTCGATCACAACAAGCGTCAGATATGGATCAATGAAGCTCGAAACAGCGATGTGAAATTTTGCCGCCAATACATGGATCATATCGATATCACCGGATGTGATTATTATCCAATCCGCGGAAAGATCCGTGATGCCATAAAACTCGGAAAAACAACCGAACGATGGTCGCAAACCGGCAGGGGCAAGCCAGTGTGGATGGTTTTGCAAGCATTTTCGTGGAGTGAACTGGGTGAACCCGGGTCACATCATTATGCTCCCGAAGCATATTCCTCTTTTGATGAATCCCGCTTGATGGCCTATATATCCATCGTGTATGGCGCAAAAGGAATATTATTCTGGGGGTCATCAAAAGAAAAAACACCTGCAGATTATCGTCAATCACTGTATGCCCTGACAAGCGAGTTATCGGCTCTGCAGCCCTTTCTGGTCTCTCCTGAACAGAATGTTGCAAAAATCAGATTGATAGAAGCCATGACCGCAGGGCAAGTTGAAGGCTGGTTCTCGGAAAAAGAGGGATGGCCACCCGCCAAAAAACTCGGCGTCAGATCGTCTGTCCGGAAAACCGGAAGTGACTGGCTGATTATTCTGGTGAATGAGGATGATTCGCCCCATTACGGTGTCGAGGTAGCCGGTCTTGATGATTTGAATAAAAGAAAACTGCATCTTTTATATGGCGAGGAGAACATATTTGTCGACAAGGGAGACTTTATCACCCGAATGAAGCCTTTTGAAGTAAAGGTGTTTGCGACAAACCAGAAATTTGAAACGGATCTGCAAAACGGCAGAGACTATATTGGAATATTTGCCAAATAATAATTATTGCTTGAATATAAAAACAGGGTGTACATCGGCATCTCTCACAATTACATCCCGTCGATAGATTTAAGATGATAATCATTTTACTGTCCGCTATTATTGAAAAGGGCAAATTGACTGACTATTCAAAACCATTTTATGTGTATATATACGAATTAACAAACCAATCAAAGGATTGAAAGAGATGGGTGTAGAAGTTTTAGGTAAGGATTAATCATGAAAAGAATAAAAAATATTCTGGCTTTATCAATGCTTGTTTATGGTTTGATGAACTGCCCGTTATCAGCCGGTGAATTGGATGATTACAAATATAACGGTGGTTTTTATCCAATGGAAAATATAGTGATTACTAATGTTCAGTTTAACGGCTATACCAACCATTGGCATGACACATATCGAGAATGGATCCGGTATGGCAATCTTTGCAAGATGAGCATCCCTAACGTAGAATACACAATCGCACAAAGCAAAGCAGATATTGCAGAAGATTTGCAATTACCCGGATTATCCATGCAAGAGGGATTCCTTACCGGACTTTTGGTGGAACATTATATTTCTGTGTATCAACCTTCAATTCAGGAACTGGAAAATTCTCTTAAAAATAGCAACGTTTTAATCTTTGTTAATCCTGAATCAGAAACGGGAAAAAGGCTTGCAGAAAAACGGCCTAAGGAAAATATCTGGAAGGAAAAACTAAAAAGCCATCAATACAACGTCAGAGATTTTGTTGAAATCGATGCCTTTTATCTTGAAAATGGAAACAAGAAACTATTCATTGTCAGTTCATCTGACGAAAAAGCGCGAGAAGAATTAAAAAAACTTATAAACAATACCAAGGAAGTAATCGAAAAGTATGATTTACATAAAGGTTGGTTTGGTGCTGAAACTTTACTGAAGAGTGTAACCTGTATGGGGGGGCATCCTTTAGAGGTAATAGGAAAAGGCATGAATGAGGGCAATAGCTGGTTTGTTTTTAGCGGTTATATGGATTTTTTGGTCAGGGACGAACTCAACGAATGGATGGAACAGGTAAATCTTTCTGTGGTAACGGATGTGGGGTTTTCACCCCTCTACGGATGCAAGGATTATGATGGTTTTCAGAATCAAAGTCTGTTTACTATGGAATCCTGGATTGACTATGCACGTAAAAAGGAGGGTTATATTTTTCGAAATGTGTGGGATACGGGTGCTGATCCATTTCATTATGATGGATATTTGGCCACCGAAGGAAATAAAGAGCAAATTGATAGTGAGAATGTTCCCTTTGTATTGAGAACCGGTGGTTTGGAAAATAACGCCTTATCAAGCATGGTACTGTTCCTTGAAAAGAAACAATCACTTACCCGAGAGAGTATGTGGGCTGCCATCATGGACAGAAGGGAAGTTGGAATACTTGAAATGGGCAAAATGATGGGGCCTGCCCGTTATCGCAATGCACTTCAAATGCTGTTGCTTGACAGGATTTTTCTGGAAGAATATTTTGGTGACCGGATAAACCTGGAAGCCAAGGTTGAAGGCTACGATTTACAGGTGACAGTTACAAATACCAATTCAGAAGCAATTTCCGGTGTTCTGGAATTCACCCTACCTCCTACACTTAAAATAAAGAATAATTCGCCGGAATCGATTAATCTTCCGGGAGGAAGTGCTAAAACAATTCATTTTTCCTTATTACTAACACCGGATGCAATGGACAACACAAATCCTGTGGCTGTTCATTATACCTGGAATGGAAGAAAAAAGAGTATTGTGGCCATGCTGGACTTGCCACAGGCAATATCAGTCCATCGACTTTTATACGCACATGCGCCTGATGTACACTACCCGGTTACAATCCACAATTTTACAGATAAGTCTTCCTTTCCTGTAAAAGTACAAGTTTTTGAAGCTAAAAATGAGAAAAAAGTAATTTATAAAACGTCGCAAAGTTGCGAGGCTTCGCAAGGAACATTTAAAGATATGCTATTTAAACTGGAAGTTCCTGCCGGAAATTACAAAGTGAAAGTATCGGCACTGGATATTGAATATACTTCGCAACTGGGGGTTGGAAAAGCAGAGGGAAAACCATATGTGTACGCACTAGATCTTAATAGTGACGAAGTAGATGAATACCGTATGGAAAACGACAGTGTACAAGTTACGCTCTTAGCCACAGGTGCCAGGGTAATTGAATACATAGTAAAAAGCCGTGAGGACAATGTGCTATTCAAGCTATGGCCAGAAAAACCCATTGATGATAAACGCCCATTCAGAAAAAGAGGATATTATCCCTATGGAGGATTTGAGGATTTTCTGGGACAGGCCAGTATGGAAACCCACCAGGTGTATAATTCTGAAATAGTGAAAAAAGAAGGTGATTATGTACGTGTGAGAATGTGGACTGATTATTATGGGAACAGGCTGGAAAAGACATTCACCCTTTATGGAAATTCTCCTTTACTTGAAGTGCGTTATGCATTGACATTTAGAAACCCGGAAGCTAACGTAATTGCTCCGGTACCGATCCTTGTGCTGGGCAAGAAACATTGGACCGAAGATGTATATACAGTACCCGAAATGGATGGATTACATGAATACCGAATGGATCCTGACAGATATTTTGGAAGAATATTTTTTCTGAAAGAAGGATGGAATGCGGGCTACGATACTGAAGAAGATATTACTTTTATCGGGGCTTATCCTGTGGATCAGCCTTTGTTTCTGCATATGTTTATGAACCATCCCAGGAACGGGGATGCACATTATTATTTTGGAGAATTCCAACCATGGGTACCAATATATCAACAGAGTACCACGTACTTCTCCTTCTATTTATGGGGAGCGGGTGGCTTCTGGAAAAACGGATTAGAAGCGTTGAGAAAAAGAAATTTGATTACTGTTCGCTAAACGAAAGGAATTAGTGATAAATAGGCAAAAACTATTTCAGATCATTTTTATTGTCTTGATACTATTATCCCGGGATATTTTCGCTCAAAATGTCACGAAAAGCGAAAAAGCTCCACAAGATATCGATATGACATTTGATCCGATTGTTCCTTTTAATCTTATTGAATCTAAAGAAGATGAACTGCTGGACGATTTAATTCGTTTGAAAAAAGAAACAGGTATCCATCGGTTTATTATTGTCTGGCCCTGGTTCATTGCGCAATCTCGTGGCCTATTACCGGTTGAAGAATATCGACAATTTGGAGAAAGGTTGCGCAAGGCACAGGAAAAAGTCGCACCCTACGATATCCAGCTTGGATGGTGGTGTGCTCCGACGTTAAAGGGCGCCATTAATCATTTCCCGGATCATCAGAATCCAGCCAGTCCTTATTATTTTCAGAATATAGTAGACATAACAGGCAGAGTGGCTGTTGATACAATGATGAACTATTCTTCGTATTGCCCGCTTGATCAAAATTACCGTTCCTATTTTAGTAATTGTATCAAGGCTGTGGTAGAGATCGCTCATCCCTTTGTTGTCTTTTTTGAGGATGATTATGAACTCAGCAATCATCAGCCGGATATCTCCTATGGATGTTTTTGTCCAAAACATATAAAACAGTTCTCGGAAATGATGGGAGAAGATTTTACTCGCGAAAAACTCGTAGAAATTTTTAATTCCGGAGGAGATAAAGCAGCAAAATACCGCCTGGCCTGGGCCGATTTGAGTCGCCAGTCTTTGGTGGAAATGGCAAAAGATATTCGTAAGGCAATCGATCAGGCAAATCCCCACACCCGGGCCGGACTTTGTCAATCAGGTGTGGCGGATTTTGATGGTAATTTTACCGGTCCAGTATCTTTAGCGTTAGCTGGAAATACACGTCCGCTGGTGCGACTTTATGGCGCCACCTATGGCAGCGATGATCCGAAATGTTTGCCGGTAATCAGTTATCATTTTGGTTATACCAGACACAATTTGCCAAAACAGGTTGAAACGATACACGAGTCAGATGTCTGGCCGCACAGTCGGTTTTTTGTTTCAGCCGAAAAACTCCGTTCCTATATCTCATTAGCGATGTTATATGGCCTGGATGGTTCGTTATCCTATATTACTCAGTACCTTGATGGGCCATTGGAAGATAAAGGATATCAGCACATGATCCGGGAAAATTGGTTGTTTTTTGAGGCATTAAAAAAAGTGGGTAAAACCAGTTCCCCTGTGGGAGCAATTATTCCTTTTCGACCGGAGCGACATGCTTTTACTCCTTTACCAGATCCACCCAGACGTCCTTACTCAGGAACTTCACCATGGGTTAAACTGCTCGGTCAGTTGGGAATTCCCTATGCATTTGACGGTGATGGCGTGCCTGTTCTGGCCGGAGAGGATGTGTACGGATTTTCTGAAAAAGAGATAAAAAAAATACTGAGCCGTGGTGCTATATTTGACAGCCGGGCCGCAGAAATTTTAGCTCAAAAAGGTTATTCTGATTTAATTGGTACAGACGTAACAGATGTGGATAAACCATCTCGGGTGAAATATGAAAGCCTGTCTGAAGATAATCCCTGGCGTGACAATACTGAAGGGGATTATATGTACTTTTGGGGTTTAGGCAAACTGCCGGGTGGCGAGAGAAATCAGGTAAAGAAATTGTTACCTCTAAAAGGGACTCAGGTCGTGTCATCCTTTTTGGATGGTAATGAATCTTTTGTCAGTCCGGCAATGGTGTTATATGAAAATACGTTAGGTGGACGTGTAGCTGTGATGGCTTATGATTTAGCAGGAACAAGTGGATCCTCTCTTCTTAATTACAAGAAAAAAGAACAAATGTGTGGAATTTTAGAATGGATTGGCGGTAAAAATTTACCGATTTATGTGCAGGAACAGCCGAATATCTTTGTCATTGCTCTTGAGAACGAATCCGGTTTATATCATACAGCCGCGATTTTTAATATGTGTCTTGACAAGATTTCCTCGCTGCACATCATTATAGATGAAAAATGGAAAACGGATAATATTAGTTTGTTGGAAGATGATGGTCATTGGGTAAAGCTAAATGATGTATCTTTTAAGGATAGAGGAAATGGGAAATGGGAATTTCATGCGCCTGTTGAGTGTCGAACCATTCATCCTGTTGTTTTGCGATTTGATAAATAAAGTTGGAAAATAGGTGAGTGTTTGATCACAAGCAAAAGGATAAAAGAGTTGAGATAATCTAATATAGCCTAAGGATATCAATATAACAGGTGAAAAATATGAAATTTTATTGAACAGTGATTTTTATTGTTACGATCTGCCTGGCAGGCCTATTGAATGGGTTGGTGTTTTATGATGGTAAACTTATTTTAAAACAAACTAAACAAATGTCAATTATTTAGTATACTACCAAATTTTACAAAAAGGAGAAAAATCAATGTTACCTTGTAAAAATAGATCAAAACCTCGTTGCACCATGTTGATCGTATTAACTTTTTTATTTTATTTTTCTGCCACCGCAAAGGATTCCGTTAAAAAAACGATACCTTTCGAATTGGTAAAAAAAATAATCACTGCTGAAATCTATCAGCCTGATTTTCCCTGGGGAGATAGCGGTTATACGGCATTAATAGGCGCTTCCGATGGAAAAATATATTTTTCCATCGGATCTCACAAGAATGATTATGCCGCTCGTTTTTATAGCTTTGATCCTGCCACAAAAAAAGTGACCTTGATCGCCAAAGTAGATGAAATTGTAGGCGAAGATTCAAAAAAGCAGTATTCTAATGGAAAGATTCATACCCGAATGTACGAACACAAAGGGAAAATCTGGTTTGCCACACATACAAGTTTTTATAGTAGGGCTGGTTTGCCCGGCACAGAATACAATGGCAAGCAACCTTATCAGGGTGGTCATTTCATGAATTATGACTTATCCACCGGTAAATTTACAGATCTGGCACAAATATTTTGTAATGAGGGAATAATTACGCTGACGATGGACACGAAAAATGAAATGCTCTATGGTCTCACGTGGCCTTCCGGTATATTGGTGTCCTATGATATAAATCAGAATGATTTGCGTTATTGGGGTGCGGTTCAGCATCGCGGGGAATGGGGACACCATCCAACAGAGTGGGAAATGATTTGTCGGACAATGCCATTGGATCCGAATGGTTGTCTGTATGGTTCAACAATGAATGGCCAAATTTGGAAATTCGATCCCACTCAGGACAGGAAAGTTACTTATATCGAAGGACTGGACCTGAAACAGGTTCCTTTTGCACAGTCAGCCGAGGCAACCTTAAAAGGGGATTTTAGGCACAACTGGCGAACGATAGAATGGAATCCGAAAACAAACAGTTTTTGGGGATTGCATTTTGAGACGACGACACTTTTTGAGTTTGATCCCTTTACGAATTACATTCAGGCAATTGCCGACATGAGGCCCGAAGCCTATCAGGGAATGCCCAGAAATCCGGAAATCAGCCAGTTAGGATTTACACTCGGTCCCCAAAATACTCTTTTTTATCTCTCACATGGACCGGAGGTTGTCATTAAAGGACGCAAGGATACGCAGTCGTCTCTATATTTGTTGACCTACAATATTGATGAAAAAAAGTTGATCAATCACGGCCCTATTTTCTCTCCGGACAAGAGAAGGGTGTTCTTTGCTGAAAGCATTGCCATTGGTACAGATGATCATATTTATTCTGTCGCCTGGGTTGAGGTTGTCGATCCGGAACGAGCAAGAGATTTGGACTCAGCCAGGACAGGGGGATCACCGGCAGAGACAAAGGGTATGGTCTATGAAATGTTGCTGGTTCGTTTACCAAAATGGCAAACGTTTGTAAACTAAAACATCGGTTTGATAAGCCGTGTTTTTCTGAACAGCAGGGGAAACTTCTCCTATATATGGAATCAGCTGGACGTCGGAATTTTTATTGAAGAATAATTAATTCTGTCAATCCGTGTTATCCTGTCCAGGAAATATTGATGTTCCCTCTGCTTATGATATCATAAACTCTGGAGTAATGAATCATGAGACCAGCAAATTCAAACAATCTTCCTGGAAAGAAAAATCACCAGCGAATTCGATTCGCCTTTTTAGCTTGTGTTTTTGTTTATTCTCTGGTTTTTTCTTTTAGCGGGTGTTCAAAAAAACAAGATCAAGGAGATATCAGCAAAGTAAATGGACTGGTAAGAGTCAGGATGGCATCTCTTTTTAGTAATGAGCATTTTATCGGAAAGAAATTAGACTGGGTCGCAGCGGAATTGGAAAAAAGAAGCGGAAATCGTTTTCAGTGTCAGGTTTTTCATGGAGGTGTTGCCGGTGGAGAAAAAGAAAATCTTGAAGATTTATTATTGGACAATTTGGAATTGATGGCTGGGGCCGGCAGCTATTTTTATCATTATTGTCCAGAAGCAAATGTCATTGAGCTTCCATTATACAAATGGAAAAGCAGGAATGAAGCTCGGGATGTTATCCGCGGATACTGGCCGCAGTTTGTTGAAATAGCTGCGAAAAAAGGTTTTTATCCTGTAGGTCTGGACATACGAGACTATTGGGGAATTTGGTACAAGAAACCTATAAAAAGTTTAGATGAAATAAAGAGAGCAAAATTCAGATCAGTGAATGCTGAATTTTGGATTGAAGTCACAAAGTTATATGGCGCTATCCCAAATCCAATGCCGTATGCGGATGCTTACATGGCTTTTAAAACCGGAGTATGTGACGGCGTCGTTGCTGCAGTGACCAATGCGGGCGCTGCAAATTGGCATGAGGTGTTAAAATGCTTCCTGGATACACGATTAGTGCTGAGTGAAAGTTTTATGCTTTCTTCGCAAAAATGGCTGGACAGTCTGCCGACTGACCTCCGGGAAATATTTCTAAAAGTTTGTAAAGACAGTGAGGATTATAACTTGTCGGAAATACAGAAACAATACAACGATTTTAAAGAAAGAATTATCCAGGCGGGCGTTGTTTTTGTGGAATATGAAGATATTGATTTGAGCGCTCTGGTTGAAAAAATACCGGAATTTCGTGAACGATATATGAAGAACAAAGGAACCAGTGTTTTCCAGTTCTACAAAGAGTGGATTAACTATGTCAAAGATGCAACCGGAAGGCCGCTGCCGTAAACAAGAAATAATGAGTTTAAATTAAGCAATTTCAACTTGTAGAATTTAACCATTTAGAGCTGTATGAATAAATCGCAAAACAATGCTTTTGTTGTTCAAAATATCACAAGATTAATCACTGAAATTATTGTGGTCATTTTATTTTCAGCCATTTTAATCGTACAAGTTTTAAATATTTTTTTTCGTTACACTAAAATTTATGATCCGTGGATGTGGGTAGGCGAGTTTAGCAGATATTCATTTATTTGGATTGTTTTCCTTTTGTGGCATTTGAGCGATCGAAAAGATTCGCATTTCGTCGTAGATATAATTTTCACAAAAATGAAAGGGACGAGCCGCTTAGCATTAGAATGTTTTAACAGGATGATCACCTTGTTTTTTGCGGGAGTTATCATTTGGGGATCAATCCAATACATTCCAACGACAATGTTGTATTCAACAGCCTCATTCCGTTGGCTTCCTATGGGGGTTGTTTACATTGTTATTCCAGTTGGCATATTACTCGTCTTTATTGAAAATTTATTCCTGATCGCCGCTAAAATAGGACGGGGCCAAAAAGGGGAAAGACAATGATCTCTGTCCTTTTCCTGTTTTTATTAATGTTTTTTCTAATATTGCTTAGAATTCCACTTGTCTACAGCATAGGTGTTGCAGCCATTGTAATTCTCCTTGGTCAAGGCGATTTGAATACAAGTTTGATACCAGCGAGAATGTTCAAGGGGATAGATTCGTTTGTTCTTGCGGCAATACCATTTTTTCTGTTATCTGCTGAAATTCTGGTAAGAGGAGGACTGTTAAAAAAGCTAATTGATTTTAGTAGTCTGATAATAGGACATCTTCGCGGTGGCTTGGCTCAGGTAAACATTCTTGTAAGCATGCTCTTTGCGGGAATCCAGGCTTCTGTAACCGCTGACAGCGCAGCAATCGGGGGACTCATGATTCCTGCGATGATACAAGAAAAATATGATAAAGATTTTAGCGTTGTCGTGACTGCCACTTCATCTTGCATCGGTCCCATCATTCCACCTAGTATTTTGATGATACTGTACGCATTCCTCACCAATACTTCTGTGGCCAGTCTGTTTTTAGGCGGTGCTATTCCTGGATTTATTCTTGGAATTGCTCTTATGCTAATCACTCACTATTGGGTTCTAAAAAGAGGATATAAGAAAGTTAATAGAAAGATGGGTTCTGTTAGAGAGATTGGCAAGAGCGGATTCAAAACAGCGCCTGCATTTTTAGTGCCGGCTATAATTATTGTTGGTTTGGTTGGTGGAATCGCGACTCCCACAGAAGCCGGTGTACTGGCATGCGTTGCAGCTTTAGTAGTTTCTGGTTTGGTATATCGCGATCTCTCTTTTTCCGACTTTACCCAATCGCTGATAAGTGCTGCATATACAACAACTGTCATTTGGGTGGTTATTGCGGTTTCTACTGTTTTTTCAGAAGTTCTGGTAAGGAATTTTTTTGCTGATAAAATCACAAACGCAATATCAATGGTCACTTCCAATCCAACAGGTGTTTTATTGCTTATAACCATAGTCATTTTTATTTTGGGGATGGCCATAGATACAACACCTCTGCTCATTATGCTCGCCAGCCCATTGCATAAAGTCGCAATGTCGGTGGGCATTGATCCGATTCATCTCGGTGTCGTGTTAGTCATGGGGGCGCTAATTGGCACCATTAGTCCACCAGTATCGCTGATACTTTGTCTTGATTGTGGCATTGCAAAGATACCGCTCCGGGAAACATTCGGGATTATCTGGTCTTATCTTTTAGTGATGTTGGGCGTCATATTGCTGTGTGTTCTCATTCCAGGATTGATTATCTGGCTGCCCAATTTACTTTTAAAATAATAAAGACATTATTAAAGGGATTGAACTGATGAATATAGCAACGTTGCAAGGAATTATTCCCCCAGTGGTTACACCTTTTTTACCCAGTGAGGAAATAGATGAAAGCGCCCTGCGTCGGGAGGTGCGATTTCTGTTAGATGCGAATGTTCATGGCATAAGCTTTGGCGGAAGCACCGGTGAAGGTGCGGTGTTATGTGATGATGAATTAGCACGAGGGATAAAAATTGTTCAAGAAGAAAACTTTAAGAATCTTCCGGTTCTGTGTGGAATTATTCGAAACTCAACGAGAGATGCCATAAATGCAGGTCTTGCTGCAAAGAATGCAGGTGCTGATGCGCTCCTGGTCACTCCAACCTATTATTTCGGAGCATTTGATGAAGGTAATTTGGAATTTTTTATAATGTTGTCCGAAAAAGTTGAATTGCCAATTGTTGTTTACAATGTCATTAAAGACAATACCATTTCACCACTTTTAATGGAAAAATTAAGTGAAAATGAACGGATTATTGGTATTAAACAAAGTTGTGGTGGAATTCATGCATTGACGGATATGATCTCTGCGTGTGGCGACAAAACTTTGGTCTTTGCAGCGCAGGATGATTTACTGTTTGTCTCTTATATGTTAGGCGCCGTGGGAGCTATTGCCGGTATTCTTTCTGTATTTCCAGAACTATGTGTAAATCAATGGAGTGCTGTCCAAACCGGTGATTTTGAATTGGCAAAAAAGATGCACCACAGGATGCTGCCAGTCTGGCGAAAAATTGAAGGCAAAGCGTTTCCTGGAAAAATTAAAGCTGCTTTAAATTTAATGGGACGCAACGTTGGTATAGCTCGAAACCCTGTTGGTGAGCCGGCAAAAAAAGTAATTGATGAGATTAGGCAAGAATTATTAAAGCAAAATTTTATTGCTAAATGAAAATGTAGAGAGCAGGGTAGCAAAAAATGCGGCAAATGGTAGAGTCTTTATGCTGCGCCTCTGGGTTGAAAAAATATGTATTCATTTCGCGGAAGAGCCGAAATTATTATCAAGGAGAATACCATGCATCGAAATTTTCTACTCGTAATATTAATTCTGTTTATGACTACGTTCATCGTAGCCACGGCCATTGCTGTATTGGTCCCAAAGGCGATTATGCAGCACACGGACAACCGTTTTCATCAGGAGCGCTTTGTTATTGGCTTCTGGGTGGATCCCCCGGCGGACGAACGCATGGACGAACGCTATCAGGAAATCGCGAACGCCAATTTCACGCTGGTTTTTGGCGGTTTTGGCGCGCAGACAGACCAAGAAATCAAGCGCCAGCTCGCACTCTGCGACCAATACGACCTGGGGCTCCTGGTCACACGCCATGGCAAGGCCTTGGACACATTGCCTGACGGGCCGGCGTGCTGGGGCTACATGCTGCTGGACGAACCGGGGCCGGAGGAGTTCCCCGAACTTGCGCGAAAGAGTCAGATCGTACACGAACGCCGGCCTGGCAAATTGGCTTTTATCAACCTGCTGCCGAACAATGCGCGTCGCTGGAGGCATGGCGGGGGCAGCTATGACGAGTACATCCGCCGCTTCTGCGAGCAAGTCGACCCCGACGTTCTCAGTATGGATCACTATCCCCATTTTCGCGCGGACATGGACGGACGGGAAGATTACTGCGATAACCTGGCGGTCCTCAGGGAATACGCCTTGAAATATAATATTCCCATGTGGAATTTCTTCAACGCCATGCCCTTTCAGGCTCATACGGACCCGACGGAACCACAGATTCGTTGGCAGATATTCACCTCCCTGGTTTACGGGGCGAAAGGAGTCATGTACTTCTGCTACCAGACCATCGCCAGTTGGGAGTTCAAGAAAGGAAACGCCCTAATCGCGGCTGATGGCAGCAAAACCCACCATTGGTACCAGGCGCAGCGCATCAACGCCCAATTGAAGGCCTGGAGCCCCACGCTAATGAAACTCAAGAGCACGTTGGTCTACCGTATCGCGCCGGGGCATATTCCAAGCAAGGTACTGGAATTTGGGCCCATTGAAGATATCAAGCGGGAGGACCGCGATCCGCACCACGATTACCTTATCGGGCTATTCGATCACGAAGACGGGCGCCAGGCGGTGCTCATAACCAACTACCACTTTGCCTATAGCGCTTGGCCGACCCTTAAGTTTCGCATGGATCCGTCGGAGATTGTCGAGCTAGGCCAGAATGGCGATGAAATTCCGCTCCGCGATGACAGCCCCGACCTGGCCGGCTGGCAGTTCCGGCTCGACGCCGGTGAGGGCCGGCTGTTTCTGATGCCCAAAACGGAAATTCCAGCGCCCACACGATAGCCTTTGCGGTGTGCTTCTATGGCCTCGATCATTTTTCAGGATAGCGGAATAACATTTTTAAGAAGTTGAGAAACAGGAGAAAGGAAAAGATGAATAAGCAAAGACTATTTCAGATCATGTTTTCCAGACCATTTTTAGCATCTTTATTAAATTCTATTTCACGGCGGACAGTAAAATCGCCCTTCACTTTAAAAAATATCAACGTATGATGCTGCCGGAGACGGTAGTAAAGTGACATAATTATTTTGTAATTAAAGAATAGGTATTATCCATGAAATCAGTAAATCTAATTTTTCTGACATTTCTGCTTTTTATCGTAGCAGGTTGTGTTAATCAAACGACCGAATCCATTGCCATTAAAAATGTTGTATGCGAATACGCTGAAAATCCGATAGGCCTGACTTCAGCCCACCCACGATTCAGTTGGAGTTTAGAGTCAAGGTCGCGTGGGCAAGAACAGACCGCCTTTCAGGTTCTGGTCGCAACGAATAAGGACAAACTAGCAAAAGAGATCGGTGATGCATGGGACAGCGGCAAGGTAGATTCGGATCAATCCATACTCGTACGATACGACGGCATCCCGTTGCAAAGCAATCGCACCTATTATTGGAAAGTTCGTGTTTGGGATCGCGACAGCCTGGTATCGCCATACAGCAAAACAGGGCAATTTGGTATTGCACTCATAGAGACAAAAGACTGGCAGGCGCACTGGATCGGCAGCGGCCCTGCCAAAGAGCCACGTGGCGTACGTGGGTATTTCAACAACCAGACGGATTCGGCGACCACGGGTGTATTGGTGGATGAACGCTCGACGTTGCTGCGTAAAAAGTTTGCATTGACCCAATCGATTAAAAACGCCCGGGTTTACGTGTGCGGTTTGGGTTATTACGAATTGAGTATAAATGGCAAACGAGTGGGCGACAAAGTTCTTAATCCGGCCAAAACCAACTATCGCAAACAGGTTCTGTACGATGTCTATGATGTGACCGAAGAATTGCGTTCCGGGCAAAACGCAGTCGGCATTCATTTGGGAAACGGCTGGTTCAATCCGCTTAAAAAGTGGTGGAGTTGGCGCATGCAGTGGTTCGGCGCCAAACGCGCCATTTTCCAACTTTACATTGAATTTGAAGGTGGCTCGACGAAAACCATCATTTCGGATAATAGCTGGACGACTGCGCCCGGCCCTGTCGTTTCAAGTTGTATTTACGATGGTGAAATATATGATGCTAATCTTGAGAAACAAGGTTGGGATCAACCCAATTATGATGATTCAGACTGGGAAAACGTAAATATTGTTGAATCTCCCGGTGGCAAAATGATTGCACAAATGATGGAGCCGATCAAAGTGATTGAAACAATCAAACCAGTTGCTTTGAAAAATCCCCAACCCGGCGTCTATGTTTACGATATGGGACAGAACTTTGCAGGTTGGGCTCGATTAAGGGTGCAAGGTAAAAAAGGAGTTAAGGTAGAACTTCGATACGCTGAGAATTCGGCTGATAGCGGTATGATCGATACAACCAGCATTAATAAGGCTAAATCCACGGATACCTATATTCTGAAAGGCAAAGGCACTGAATTATATGAACCTTTTTTTACATATCACGGATTTCGTTATGTTCAGGTGACCGGATTCCCCGGTGAACCAAATCTCGACAACCTGGAAGGCTGTGTAGTGCATTCGGATGTCGAGCCGTCCGGCCATTTTAGCTGCAGCAGCGACTCGATTAATCACATCCATCAATGCATCCTCTGGTCGCAAAAAAGCAACCTGATGGGAATCCCCACCGACTGCCCTCAACGAGATGAGCGCCTTGGTTGGCTGGGAGATGCACACATGACGGCTGAAGAAGCGATGCATAATTTTCACATGCCACTTTTTTATAAAAACTGGCTCGGAGGAATTCAGGCGAATCAAGATGAAAAGACAGGTGATATTCCTTTTATCTCGCCCTGGGCGTTCCTGGAGGGTGGAACACCGACATGGAGCGGCGGGTATCTGTTGATCATTTGGTATTATTATTTGTATTATGGTGATGTGCAAATAATCGCGGAGCATTTTGACAGCATGAAGCGCTATGTCGATTTAATTAACTCTCAGGCAACAGATTATATTTTACCAAAGGATAGATATGGCGACTGGGTAAGTGTGGCAGAGGGCTGGAAGAGGGGTGATCCGGAGTCTGCAGTCACAGCATTTTTTTATTACATGGCGATCGTCGTTTCGGATGCAGCAAAGGTATTGGGTTTGTCGGATGATGCACAACATTATGCAAAACTTGCTGAGTATATCAAGGTTTCCTACAACAAGCGATTTTTTGATCCCGAAACAAATCAATATGAAAACGGCAGTCAAATGTCGAATGCCTTTCCCTTGTTTTTAAATATCGTTCCGGAACATCACAAAGATGCAGTTTTAAATAATATAATTGATGATATCATTGTCAAACACCAGAATCATTTAACTACCGGCATTCTTGGTACTAAATACATGATCGAGGCTTTAGTAAATGAAGGACGGACAGATATTGCCTATCTGTTGGTGAAACAGACAGACTATCCAAGTTGGTACGATATGGCTAAAAACAGAACCACACTTTCTGAGCGTTGGAATCTGCGCGGATCCAATAATCATGTTATGTTTGGCAGCATAGACGCCTGGTTTTACAGAACTCTGGCGGGGATCACTAGTGATGAAGCGCATCCGGGATTTAAGCGTATAATTATTAAGCCGTATATTCCGCAAGATTTATCTTTTGTCGATGCGAGTCTTAACACGATCCGCGGAAAAGTCAGGAGCCGATGGGACTATGCGGACGGCGATGTCAGGTTGCGCGTCGTCATTCCGGTGAATAGCTCTGCCATGGTTTACATCCCGGCGCAGGACAAAGAGAGCATCACCGAAAGTGGACAATTGGCCGAATCAAGCCCTGGTGTGCAGTTTATCAGAACAGAGAATCATTGGGTGGTATTCCGTGTTGGGTCCGGCGCGTATGATTTTAAGTCAACGAACATTCAGGACATCCTTCCAGCACCCTTTTTAGCTACGCCGAAATAGAGGCTGATGAATCGGGAATATCTTTAGTGCTTTATAAGGGAAGGAAACAGATCGGCGTCGAGTATTTAGCAAAGTAATGATAATTCAATTAAAATCATTAGTGTTCGGTTTAAAAAAAAAGATTCAATTAGGGATTAAAAAACTCATCCCCAAACCCCTTCTCTTGAAAAGAGAAGGGGCTCCCTAAAGTCCCTCTCTTTCCAAGAGAGGGACTTTAGGGTGAGTTCTTTAAATCAATTCTCTATGTTTATTAAATCTCTAAACCATTTGATATTCCAGTGATAATTGCTTGTGATTAAAGTTTTAACCGGACACTCATGAATTAAAATAACTAATAATGAGGAACAGGATAGTGGTTAAACAACTTGAAGAGGAGGTTCTAACAATTAAATTTTTGGCACATTTTATTTCAATAAAACGATTGATAAAAAAACCACTACTTTCAATTATTATTCCATTAATTCTTACCAATTCAGGATGTAACATTGAAATGAATGAAAATTTCAGTATTATTCCCAAACCCGAAAAAATGAAAATTAACAGCGGTGTGTTTGTCGTTTCACCGGAAACAAAAATATGGCTTAAGCCTGCTGGTAAAGAGATAAAAGGCGTTGGGGTATATCTGGCTGATATGCTAAACAGGGCTGGGGGTTTTAAATTCACTGCGGAAGCGTATCCTGGGGAAGAATTTGAATCAAGTACAAGTACCATTTTGCTCAGCATGTCGGGCACAGATGAGTCACTGGGTGAGGAAGGTTATTCGCTTTCCGTACAGACAAATAAAATTACAATCAAAGCGTTGAAACCGGCCGGCCTGTTTTACGGCGTGCAAACCTTGCGTCAACTGCTTCCTGTGGAAATTGAAAGAACTGCTCCAACCGGTCAAAACATAAACTGGACAGTCCCCTGTGTTGATATTCGTGATGTGCCTCGTTATCGCTGGCGGGGAATGCATCTTGATGTGTCCCGTCATTTTTTTAAAAAGGAGTTTATTGAAAAATACATCGATTACCTGGCATTGCACAAACTAAACAGATTTCATGTGCATTTGACTGATGACCATGGCTGGCGTGTGGAAATAGAGAAATATCCCAAACTGACGCAGGTTGGTGCCTACCGGAAAGAATCTATGATCGGTGAAAAGCGCAATCTCATTGGAAAATATGACGGCCTGCCGCACGGTGGTTTTTATACAAAGGATGAAATCAGAGACATCATAGCGTATGCCCAAAGCCGTTTTATTATCGTGATTCCTGAAATTGAAATGCCCGGTCATTGTACCGCTGCATTGGCCGCTTATCCCGAATTATCTTGCACGGGCGGTCCCTTTGAAGTTGGTGTCGATTGGCGAAATTACGCGGATGTTTTTTGTGCCGGCAAAGAAGAGACCTTTTTATTTCTGCAGGATGTCCTCTCGGAAATCATTGACCTGTTTCCATCAGAGTACATCCATATCGGTGGAGATGAGTGCCGGAAAGCGCGTTGGCAAGCGTGCCCGGATTGCCAGGCTCGAATTGAAGCAGAGAACCTAAAGAATGAAGATGAACTGCAAAGTTACTTTATCAAACGCATCGAAAAATATCTTATTTCAAAGGGACGAAAACTGCTCGGCTGGGATGAAATTTTGGAAGGAGGATTGGCGCCGGAAGCGACTGTAATGTCGTGGCGAGGCATAGAGGGCGGTATAAAAGCTGCGAAACAGGGGCACGATGTGGTTATGTCGCCGCTAACCCATTGTTATTTCGACTATTACCAGGGCAATCCTGATTTCGAGCCGCTCACCATTGGTAGTTACCTGACACTTCAACAAGTCTATACTTTTAACCCAACGCCGGCAGATCTGACTAGTAGTGAAGCTAAGCACATTCTCGGTGGACAGGGAAATATGTGGACAGAGCATCAAGCGACTCCGGCAGAGGTCGAATATATGCTTTTTCCAAGAATTTCGGCTTTAGCCGAGGCGGTTTGGTCGCCTGCCAAATTGCGGGATTGGGATGACTTTTGTCAGAGAATGGAAAAGCAGTATTACCGTTTTGATTTGCTGGGGATCAATTATTCTAAAAGTGCTTTTATGGCCTATCCAAAGTCCATGGTGAATGAATCGAAAAATACGCTGATGCTCACTTTTGATACGCAACTGAACAATGCCGAGATTCGATACACTCTGGACAGCAGCGAACCTGGACCGGAGTCAGCTTTGTTTGAAGCGCCATTTCAGCTCAAGAGATCAACTATAGTAAAGGCTGGTGTATTCAAAAAAGGTCAATTACGGGGACCTGTCGCAGAAAGGGAATTTATGGTGCATAAGGCGGTTGCCAGGCCTGTCACGCTCTTTAATGCCCCCAACAAAAAGTATAACATCGGGGATTATGCTAATCTCACAAACGGCATGCGCGGAACCGATATTTTCAATAACGGACTATGGACCACCTTTGAAGGGAGCAACTTTGAGGCGGTGGTTGATTTGAAAGAAATCATACCGATTAAAAAAATTGCTACTGAATTTTTGCAGTTTACCGGACCAAAAATCTTTGCTCCGGCAACGGTTGAATTTGCTGTTTCATTCGATGGAGAGAAGTATGTGGTTGTAGCGAAAATTGAAAATGATCTTTCTGAAGAAGAGAATGAGCCGACCATCAAAAATTTTGAATATGAGCTGGATGAGACAAAAGCCCGATATATTCGAGTGATTGGCCAAAACATAGGTGTCTGTCCCTCTTGGCATCCGAAAGCAGGTGAACCCGCCTGGCTATTTGTGAATGAGATAGTTGTTGAGTAAATCTAATGATCTGATCCTTTTAAAAGTTGGAGGCTCTTATGAAAAAAAGCGTTTTGTTGACGCTTTCCTTTTTTTATCCATTATTCATAATAGTATTTTTGATTAATGCCTGTGGAGAGAAAAAAGATTTTATTCTGGTCAACCATGGTGAAAGTTCTTATAAAATTGTGCTCTCTAAAGAGGCTTCCATGTCAGAAAAACATGCTGCGAAAGAGCTGCAGCATTTTATCCACATGGCCACCAATGCTACGTTACCCATTGTTGATGAAAATGAAATCTCTGCCCGGGAACCACAACGCATTTTTGTAGGGGCCAGCGATCTCTTAAAAAGTATTTTTCCCGCAAACGAGGAGTTTGAACAAGTTGAATGGCAAAAACTGGAAGATGAGGGATTTATTCTTCGCACTTTTTCTACCGGGGCAGAGGCACCAGAGGTTGTGATTGCCGGCGCGAGACAAAGAGGTACGATGTATGGCGTATATACGTTTCTCGAACATCTTGGCTTCAGGTGGTATACAAATCGCAGGACCTGGTATCCTGATGAAGATATTTTGCGTGTACCGACTCTTGATGAGAAGGAGATTCCCGCTTTTTTATATCGTTATCCTTATATCTATGAGGCCTTTGATCTTGACTGGGGTGCACGCAACCGCATAAATAGCCGTCTTGATGAGAATCGTGGTGGCAGTGTCAGTCTGCAAGCGCATCATACATTTGAACGACTTATTCCGCCATCGTTATTTAAGCAACACCCTGACTATTTTCCGCTTATTGGTGGTAAGCGCGTAACCGGCTATGTTCAGCGATGCCTGACCGCACCCGGGATCGTTGAGTTGACAGCGAAGAATATGATCAAATGGATGGACAGTGAGCCACTGCAAAAATACTTTGCCCTGGGTCAGAATGACTATGAAAATTATTGTATGTGTCCAAACTGCAGTAAAATAATGGAAGAGGAGGGTTCGCCGGCAGGACTTTACATTCAGTATGTCAATAAAGTGGCAGAGATTGTGGAGAAAAAGCACCCGGACAAGTATATCATTACATTTGCCTATAGTTTTACAGAAAAGCCTCCTAAATTTGTAAAACCCAGACATAACGTTTTTATTCAATTAGCTCCTATTGATATTTGTGTTTCTCATCCTTTTACATCCTGCTCTGATCCGGCCTCTGAAAAGTTCAGGGAACGACTTGATGGATGGTCCAGGTTAACTGACCGGATGTCCGTCTGGCATTACGTTACAGACTTTCGCAATTTGCTCATGCCTTTTCCTGATTTTAAAGAATTTACAGCGGATATTAAAACCTATCACCAGAAGGGTGTCAGAGGAATTTTTTTTCAGGGCTCAGGCGGTCATGGGCCCGGCAGTGGAGATGCTGATTTGCGCGCCTGGGTTATGGCGCGTATGTTATGGAATCCCTATCAGGATGCCAATAAACTCGTGAACGAATATTTGCACGGCGTGTATGGCAAGGCGTTCAAACCAATGCGTGATTATTATGATCTGATGCATGCACAGGTGTCTGCACCGGACCGCCACTTGCATGTGTTTGATAAAGTCACAGCAGAGATGTGGCCTGAATCTGTTGTTTCCCAAATGGAAAAATTTCATATACAGGCACTTGATTTAGCGAAAGGTGATGAGACAGCCACCTATTATATAAAGAAAAATCGACTGGCTGTTACCTATCTCAGATTGATGTTAAACTCTGGCCGGCTTGAAGTAAAGAATGGTGAATATGTCCCGGTAGGAAATACTGTAAGTCTGGAAGATTACGATCGATTTGTTGAGGATCTCAACCAGTTTGATGTCCGGGAGCTGCGTGAAGAGAGCCGGGACGCCAAATTCATTCACATGATCGGACAGCGGTTTGTAAAACATGCTATTGTGACTATAGAAAATAAGGATATTCAGCTGGATGTGGTACCGGATCTGGGTGGTCGAATCGTTCGCCTTGTGTACAAGAAATCAGGGACAAATCTTATTAATCTCCTGGATCCAACGGAGAACTTTTATCCGGTATGTGGTGGATATGATGAAATGACAGCCTGGAAATGGGGCGGAACCGGATTTGCGAATTCTTACGAGGCTAAAGTAGAAGGGAAAAGCCTGATCCTCATACAGAAGAAACCAGAGGCTTTTATTTCGAACTATAATACAGGTCTTCGTTTTATTCGTAAGATAACCTTGCCGGAAAGCGGGGCACGTGTTCATTTCTCATCCAGCATTATCAATGAAAACAAGATTGCAAAGACCTATAAACTTGTGTGTCGCATGTTTATTAACGCGGATCCTGAAAAAGCCGAGTTAAAAGCCCGTGCAAATGATGGTTCCTTTATAACACCGGTTTCTTCAGATCCTGAAAAAGCCGGAAAATACTATGGGGCAAATAAACCAGTCGGAGTCTGGCGTCTCGAACATATACTTGATAATTTGACTGTGGAACACCACTTTGACAAAAACCAGGTTGTATCCTGTCTCTACTCAGATTCGGAAAAATTGAACATGGCGAGTATGGAGATTCACACAGAAGAACAGGAGGTACCTCCCGGAGGTAAGATTAGTATGGAGCATGAATGGCTAATAAACCCTGAATCGCTTGATTAGAGTATTATGATGATATGGGGCTTGGTGTTTATTTGCCGTGAGAGTCAATAAATTCATTTGAAAATGAAAGGAGAAACCGATGCCGGCTGGGGCCTATATTTATATAATTTGGACGGTATTTTTGATATTCTAACAACTACATCACAAAAATAAACATTGAAATTTTAAATGACAATAATCAAACAATCTTAGAAAAAGGAGAATCAAATGATGAGCTTTTCGGCACATTTTATTTCAAAAAAACGATCCATAAAATGCAGAAATCATCTTTTTTTTAATATCATGTTTTTAATTATCACAGTGCCCTGTCTATTATTCGCTCAAAGTTCACAATATCTTGGCAGGGCTTCAATCCATCCGTCCATAGTAAAATTAAAACCAGGAGAACAACAAAAATTCAAAGTGGTAAAAATGGCGATACCCTCCAGGCCTGCCAGACTCGCTGAACATGTAAAATGGTTTGTTAATGAAATCCCGGGCGGTGATCAAAAAGTAGGATTAATCAGCTCTGACGGTGTTTACACTGCTCCCGAAAAAATCCCATCGCCGCATGAAATCCATATTATTGGTCAGGTTGAAGGTGTGAGAAACAGAAAATTATTGGCAACGGTACTTATGGCGCCCGAAAAGCCATTATACAAAATGATTCATGAATATACCGAGCCGGTAAAAAATTCTATACATTTTACAAATCCACATTGTATTACAGTTGATAAGGATAATAATTTACTGATAGCAGACTATGATGGCAGTCGGTTGTTGCGATTTAGTCAGGATGGCAAATACCTTGGTGATTTGGGCTCAGGAAAAGGTGAAGAACCGGGACAAATTTATTTGCCCAGAGTCGTTGTAGTTGACAATAAAGGCGATATTTTTGTCTCTGATCAAAAACTATTCGGGCCGCGTATTCAGGTGTTCAGCAATGATGGAAAATTTTTGCGGATGTTTGCAGAAAAGGGTACCGGGCCAGGTGAAATTCTTCGTGCGCATGGTCTGGATTTTGACAGTCAGGATCGCCTGTTTGTTATTGACGTCGATAATATGCGTGTTAATATCTACACCCATGAAGGAGAATTTATCAAATCATGGGGCAGGGATGGGCCTTATCGTGAGGATTTTAATGCGCCGCATGGTTTATTTGTAGATCCCAATGATGACGTTTTTATTTCCAGCTACTATGGTGCTATTCAAAAATTTGATGCGGATGGCCATTTCCTTTTTCAATGTAACGAGTCTGAACCGCCTGAGGGCTCTGTTTACGTTCATGCAATATCCGGAGATCATTGGGGTAATGTTTATGCGATGGTTCGTGGGTCAAGAGGGTATGGCGGAGAAGTTGAAGTAACCAAAGGAAAAGTGGTCAGCATGGAAAAATTTAACAACAACGGTGATTTTGTTGGCGCGTTGTCTCTGAGTGTGAAAGCACATTCAGAGAATTGGGTCCATGTCGATGAAAATGACATGGTTTATTTTATATATAGAAGTAATGAAACAATGGGTTTTGAGATATTTGCACCGCAATAAATAAAGGTCATTGTTTCTTCAACAATGCAATTTGTTCGTCATTTTTTTTTACACCATGGATTTTCTAAATCTTAAAAAGGAGTAATTGGTAATGAAAAATATTTTTATTTCAAAAAACATCATCTTTGGGATGCTGACAATATTATTACTGTCTACGTATGGCTTTGCCACGGAGCCTGACGCAATGAACCGGGCGAGAATCAAGCCCACATTGACAGAAATAAAACCCGGGAGCGAACAACCGTTTTATATCGTAAAGGAGCCGGGTCGGCTGACGGCCGCTTATGCGACGAACATGGTTACCTGGTTTGTAAACGGCTATCCGGGTGGAAATGAAACATTCGGAACTATTACTGAGGATGGCCTTTATAAGGCTCCTCAAAAAGTGCCTCAATCCCCTGAAATACAGATCTGTGCAGAAGTAAAAAATGCCAGCAATCGATATCTCTGGGCTACTGTGCTATTAAATGGCAAACGGCCTGGTTATGAGACGGTTAAAGAGTGGGGTGAAGCAGTTGGTGATTCTAAGCATTTAAAAGATCCAAAGGCGATTGATGTTGAAAGCAACGGGAATATACTTATTGCTGATGGCGTGCTTTTACGTTTTTCCCCGGATGGGAAATTCATAAATCAGTTGGGGTATGCAAAGGGACCTGTTGAAGCGAGTATGGCCGGGCTGATTAACGTTAAGGTGGATGCTGAAGGGCGTATTTTTATTAGCGATACAGAAACCGGAACACCGCGCATTCAGGTTTTTTCTCCAAATGGGGTTTATCTTTATGGTTTTGGACACAAAGGTGCAGGACCGGGGAGAGTTATGGATACGCGAGGGATGGCTTTTGATACAGAACAGCGTTTCTATATTGGCGATATTGATAATATGCGTGTTAATGTATATGAGCATTCTGGCAAATTTGTCCAGGCCATTGGGAAAAAAGGTGCAAGACCCGGTGAATTCAATGTGCCCTATGGCCTGGCTTTGGACGCTAACAATGATCTGTTTGTCGTCAGTTATTTTGGACCATGCCAGAAATTGACACCCGACGGGCATTTTATCCTTGATTTTGCCTTTGCCGATCCGCCAGATGGCCCTATTTTTTTTACAGATGTCGCCAGCGATCGCTGGGGTAATGTTTATCTGATTGTAAGGGGTGCCAGAACTCCGGACGGAGGATTTAAAACCATAAATGATGAGAATGGTGAACGTGTGGATATTGTAAAGTATAACAATAACGGTGATTTTATAACGAATCTGAGATTATCGTCTAAAGATCATAAAGCTGAAAGGATCGTCGTGGATCATATGGGAAAGATTGTTGTACTCTATAAAGGAGAAAAAAAGATTGGTGTGGAAGTATTGGCGCAATAAAGAATCTGCAGTGATGTAAACGGTAAGATGTCGCAAAAATAAAAGTAGGAGTCAAAAATGGCAAATGGATTCCATTGGTTAGACACAATTGTTATTGTTGTATATTTTTTAGCGATAACCGGCTATGGATTATGGTTAACCCGGAAAATAAAAAGTAGCGATGGCTATTTTAGGGGAGAGCGAAAATTCGGTTGGTGGATAATGATGGGACAGGCTTTCGGTACAGGTACACACGCTGAGAACTTTGTGGCTCAAACGGGTGCCAGCTACCACCTTGGTTTTGCCGCTATTTGGTACCAATGGAAAAATATGGTAATTACGCCTTTCTATTGGCTTATAGCGCCCTGGTACCGGCGCAGCGAACGGACAACCGTTGGTGAAATAGTAGAAGACCGGTATGGAAGAAGTATGGGTGCTTTTTATTCTGTCTTTGCAATCCTGTTTTTCGTGTTTGCCCAGGGTACGATGATAAAGGGCGGAGCCAAAGTAATTGCTATAGCTACTGGAGATATGATTTCCGTTGATGGTGTGGTTATTGCGATGACCGTTGCCTTCATTCTATATAGTTTTTTCGGTGGGATGGTTGCTTCAGCCTACGCTAATTTTATTCAGGCCATCATGATTATTGTATTGTCCTTCATGCTGATACCCTCAGGATTAAGCGCTGTTGGTGGTTTTTCCGGAATGCGTGAATCCTTACCAGACAATTTTTTCACCTTGTTCAGTGCTGAGTTAGGGATTGGAGGATTTACCATTTTAATGCTGGCTATAAACGGAATCATCGGTATCACAGCGCAACCACATATGGTTTCTATGTGTGCCACTGGGGAAACGGAGCGCGCCGGGAGAGTAGGCCAGACTTATGGCTCTCTGGTTAAACGGTTTGTCACAATTGGATGGGCGCTCACAGGTCTGATCGTGGCCGCTCTGATTATTCAAAGCGGGCAAACCTTAGAGGATCCTGAATTGGCCTTTGGCTATGCCAGCCGCGAACTGCTATTACCGGGTTTAACCGGATTAATGGTGGCTTCCGTTCTTGCCGCGAATATGTCATCTGCTTCAAATTTTATGGTCAATACAGGCGCATTGTTCACACAAAATTTTTACAAAGAATTTATAAAGCCAGATGCATCTGATAAGCAAACGCTGTGGATGGGTAGATATTCAGGTGTGGGACTTACAGGACTGGGTGTCTTGTTTGCTTTGTATATTGATAATGTATTACACGCTTTTTTATTCATTGAAACGATTGCTGCCTTTATGGGCATTATGGTTTTTGGTGGAAATTTGTGGAAACGGGCTAACCGGTATGGTGCACTAACCAGCATTTTCGTTTCATTTGGTTTGTATTACTACCTTAATTTTCTCGACATGGGAACCTGGGAAATTGTTTATAAGTGGAAACCTGATATCTTTGGCTGGGCCATGTTGGCAGGATTTGCTGTTTTTATAGTGGTGAGTCTGCTCACAAAACCGGAACCAAATGAAAATGTAGAGGAGTATTTTGATAAAATGCAGCGGCTTTCGGATGCTGAGATATCTAAAAAAGACGGCAAGAAACCAATGGCAGGAGAATTCGGCCAGGAACTTATCCTTTTAGATTTCCCGGGATGGTTTACAAAAGAGCGTTGGAAAAATTTTTCTTTCAGATATCGCGAAGACTGGCGGGGTTTTATTTATGCTTGTGGCTTCGTTGGGCTGCTTGTGCTTATTGCCTGGGCAGTTATTCAATTATAAAATGAAACTTCAGGGTATTGTAAATGGTAACGAAATATTTTGATTTACAAGTGAATGGATATGCCGGTGTCGATTTTAATCGGGATGATTTGACCGTCGATGATTTACAACAGGCCTGTGCAAAATTAAAACAAGACAGTGTTCAAGGTATTCTGGTTACGATTATTACTGCCGATATGAGCCAGATGATTAAACGTCTGCAACGTATTGTGCAATTACGTGAACAGAACCCGCTGATACGTGAAGTCATTTATGGCATTCACCTTGAAGGACCGTTTTTAAGTAAGGAAGCGGGATACCGAGGTGCACATAATCCTAAGTGGATTTTTGACGCGAATACAGAGTCAATGAAAAAATTACTCGATGCAGCTGATGGGTTAACCCGAATCGTTACCTTAGCCCCGGAAGTCGATAAGGGATTTCTGGTAACTAAAATGTTGGCGCTAGATGGAATAGTAGTTTCAGTCGGTCACTCCAATGCAAGTATGGAGGTATTGAATGGGGCGTTAGATAATGGCCTTACCATGTTCACCCATTTAGGAAATGGCTGTCCTGTAAATATGGACCGCAACGATAATATCATTCAAAGGGTGTTATCGTTAAAAGATAAGATTTGGAAAACATTTATCGCTGATGGATTGCATGTTCCACTTTTCGCATTAAAAAATTATCTGGAACTGGCCGGAAGTGAAAAAAGTATTATTATCACGGATGCGATGGCAGCAGCTTCTGCGGTACCAGGAAAATTTACTTTGGGAGAACTTGAATTGGAGGTGGGAAGTGATGGAATTGTGAGAAGGCCTGGTGAACCTAACTTTTCTGGTTCATCGATTACGATGCAAAAAAGCCGGCAAATTTTACTGGATCGTCTTAATTTTTCTAATGATGCCATTAACAAGATGCAGTATGATAATCCAAGGCTGGCAATAGGGATATCGACTTAAGATAAATAGTAGGGCACACCGAAATTTATATACCTTAATCGATTCATACCGCAGCATAAGGCTGCAAACAAAGAAAAAATAGTCCACGGATTTTCCGGCTTCGACGGATAATTTGTGTCATCCGTGTTCTATAAATATCGCTGCGCCGCTGCGAAAATATTTTCTCTGTTAGTAAAATTTTTGCTAATCGCCCCGACGATCCCTGCCTCCGCCAGAGGCGGGCGGCGCCGCGGC
>CAZBBC010000015.1:0-59805 GCA_964489835.1 uncultured Calditrichota bacterium | reverse complement strand
AGTACTATCTATGAAACCCGCTCTGAGGTCTCATTCTCCTCACTGTCAAAGATCAAACTATCTTAAATCGTCTCCGCGACGACCTCACTTTTTATATATAAATACAACCTGGATAATAAATTGAACAAAGCCATAAAAGTTAAGAATATATATATATTGTGTCAATATACGTTTGGAGATTTTTTTGCCATTTTTTTAAGATTTCGTATTTCATTAAAAAATCCCTGACCATCTAAAATGACCAGGGATAATTTTCAATCAGAACGAAAAAAAATTTCTTCACTTTACTTAAAAATCAGCACCAAAAGACCAGTAGTATATTGGCTTACTGACACCGTAATAGTTGTGACGCCAGGCAATATCAAACTTTACGAGAAACCCGATAAAAAATATCCTGGCACCAACCCCGTAACCGACAACAAGATCCTTAAAAGTTCTCCGACCCAGGATTGGATCGGTTTCCGTGACTTTCCATTTATCTGAACTATTAAAGTCCCAGGCACTGCCCACATCAGTAAAAAATACACCCTGAATGTTACCCAAACGAATTGGGGGAATACCCAATTGAATAAATGGTATCAATGGGTAACGAAATTCAAAATTAAATAATGCAAAAGTATCTCCATCCCTTTCATAATAAGAAGAACCACGTAGCGGGGTTACAAATTCAGAAAAATAGACATCTTCAATATTGTTAATACGTAATCCGCCCTTAAATGTACGATTGATCCAGTTTGGAACACCGCCCAGGAAGAACCTCTGAGGATTTTTGCCTGTACTGGTTCCTACATTTAAACGAAGGCCAAAACTATAGCCCCGGGCTAGTTCAAAGTATTTGCGATAATCGGCCTTAATCGTACTGAACTCAATGCTATTACTGGCGTATTTTGGACTGAATAATGCTGACACAGAAGCTCTTGTCCCGTGTGCCGGCCCAGTTATTCCCCATTCGACTTGGTCATGGATAAGTGAAAGACCTGGCAATATGGTCCGCACCTCTTGTGAAGGAAAATTGAACTCCAGATATTCCAGATTGACATTAAACCAGGTTAGACTGAAATCCAGTCGGGTAAATTTACTAAAGGGGCGGGAAGCCAGGAGGCTCAGTCCGAAATTGCGAAATCTCAACAATCCCAGAGAAGTGCCAAAGAAATTTGAGATATGAAAAGCACCGAAACCATAGTCCGTGCGATTGGGCAAATACCAGTACTGCGCACTTATATTTGAATTACGCAGATCAAACACAAGATTTGTCCCGATATAAATCTGATGATTACCAAGCATATCACTCAGCAGTATCTGTGTATAGCCCTGAAGACCAAAAAATGTACTGTATCCGGCAGCACCGTTTACTAAATCCGGCGTGAATTTTATCTTGTACTTGTTGATTTTGTAATCCCCGTCAGAAGATTTATAATCAGTCTCATCAAGGGTAATCTTTTCTTCCCGATCCGGAGTTTTCCGGTCCATATCAGCAAATACATATTTACTATAATTCTTTACAATCGGTGCCTTATCGGCTCTTACCTCATCTTCGTCATCAGTCTTTTTTGATTTAGCATGGTTAGCCACGTATACATCATCACCCTTTTTAAGACGTTGAAAATATTGTGTAGGCTCCAATTTTACCGGATTCATATTTAGAGGATCCTTGAGCAAAAAGATATCATATCCTCCCCGGTAGAAAGAAGTAAATGCGAGCTTTTGTGCCGTTTTATCCCATGAGATCTGGAACGCCCCTGTTATCAGATTTGTAATCGGCCAGCTTTCACCAGTCAATAAATTGTGTATAAAAATATTTGAAACACCATTTTGTTCAGACACATAAGCAACGCTCTCCCCATCTGGTGCAAAAATCGGATGGCCTTCAAGAACTTCTGTATCGGTAATTCGGGTCAGATCACTACCATCACGATTAATAATATAAATATCTTCATTTTCATAGTCGTGCCTGTGCATATCAAAATCACCCGGTGCATACATCTCATCCACATAGGCACCCCGGCTTGAAGCAAATATTAACTTTTGACCATCCGGTGACCAGGCGGGATCACTGTCAGAGAAAACATCATTGGTTATATTGGTAATTTCCCCTGTTTCCAGAGAAAAGAGGTAAATATCACTCGCGCCGTCCTTGTTGCCGATAAAAGCAATGGCATCGTTATTGGGTGACCAGGAAGTAGAGAATATACCATCCAGGTTAAATTTGTACTGCTCATAATCATCTTTTTCGAGATCATATATATATATGGCGTCGGCATCACCAGCTTTCGCTGCTAACGTAATTTTCTTCCCATCGGGTGACCAGCCGAATCCTGGTTCAAGAAAATGTAACTCCTCAAAATTTACATCCGACTCTCCCTTAATCAATTTTCTGATGATTTTTCCCTCTAAAACATCCATCAGATATACAGACATTTTTCCGTCCCGATTGGACAGAAAAACGAGCTTATCCCCTTGTGGGGAAATCGTCGCACTGGAATTCATAAAACTATTATCTTCTCTATGATCTGTGAGAGGTTTTGCAATTTCACCGGGTTCCATTCTATCAGCAATATCCGGCCAGTATTCTCGCTTCATTCCTCGCTGCCACTCTTCGGTTAATTCTTTAAAATCTATGCCGATAGCTGATTTAAAAGCACTTTGAAAATTAAAACTACCTTTTACTTTATTTAATATTTCCCCGATTTTTTCGTTTCCATATTTTTGGGCAATATATCGAAAAACACTGGCGCCTCCCTGGTAAGGGAAGTAGTCCAACCACTCAATAGGCGGCAAATATCCGGTTAAAGTAGCATCTCTTACTACCATGTCCAATCTCGTATCCCAACGTAACGATTCATATTCCGCCAAACCTTCGGAGAACCACAATGGAACAGGAGCCACCTGCCCGGTCACCAGCGATTGGATCGATCCACCATACAACATATCATTCATGACGGCATGTACCAGTTCATGGTGGATGACATGCCTGAACTGGCTATAAGAGCCTTCATAGGGTACAACCACACGATTCTTAAGCAATTCCGTCACACCCCCGACACCCTCAGGCATATACGTTCCAATAACATTGGTTTGCTGAAAATCATTATGAGATTTATAAGTAATAATAGAGACACGTTCAGCCAGATCATACATAAAGTCATTCTGTAAAGATACATAAGCAGATTCCGCTACTTCAGCTGTGAATATGGCAACATCATAACCGCCTTCATAGAAATACACATCGAAATGCTCCGACTGTATATAACGCCAGTTATAATCTTTATATTGGATCTTATTCTGACCAAAAAATTGTCCAAAGCCAGTATTTACGACAACGATTAAGATCAGTATGAGAAAAATATTATATTTTGATTTCATAAATAAACTCCTGTTTGGAATCCGAGATTATTCCATAACACTGATATTTTCATTTCATAGATTTTCTTTTTTTTATTTCCACTTGTTTCGTATTTTATAAAGAACAATGGATATAACGTTCATAACAAAAATTAGTTTATTAATTATATGACTAAAAAAACAAAATCGTTCCCAAGATTACATTTTCTTTTACTTTTATCTGTTTTTATTACTTTCTTATCCTGTGACCAGAATCAAATAATTCGTATAGATAATGTACAATTTATTGAAATTTATTCCAGACTTCTAATAATTTATGAAATGGAGATAAATAAGGATACCCAAAACCGTCTCATTCAGGAGCTTTTCAACGAATTTAAAGTAACCGGAACCGAAGTGGATTCGGTGATAAATCATCTTAATTCTAATCCGAAAGAATGGGTAGAAATCCTGGTTCAGGTCCGTGATCATATCAAGGAAATAAGGAAAATTCTTTCCCCCTATGAGAAAGAACCGGCTGTAATATCTAACCGCTCAGGTCCATGGTTAAAAGAAAGAGCTAATAAGGACTTGGAAAAAGATGACCTGAAAAAAAAACCAAAAGAAGGTGAGTGAGAATATGCTAATTCCAAATATCATACTTTACTTTGTTCTTCACTATATTTGGACGGGCACTTGACTAATATTTCCTTTGCATGAAAGTTCCCATTTTTATACATGCCGACACATACAACTTCCTTAGCCTGTTCGAAATTTCCCGGTTTTGCTCCACTATAATAGACAGTAATCTGCTCACCCTGGTCATCAACAAGTTTAAATATAAACCGATTATTTTGAACATCAAAAGAACCGTTGTCTACCCTTTTGCCTTTTACCTGTACCACCGTAGGACTATTTTTTGCCTCAGCAATCGAAACATATGGTGTGAGGGTTTTGTTAAATGATATGCCTGCCCATATAATAAATCCAACGATAATCACAATCCCGAAAATATATTTTGGTTTCATCATTCATCCTTTTATCAATTTATAACAAATTTATGTCTTATTTACTTCCACTTTTTTCAATTTATTAATTCTTGAAGATATTTTTTTTACCTCATTATCAAGATAAAACATATAGCCGAATATGCCAGCCCATATAATCAGAATTATTATTAAAACCGTATAGATTGGTTCCATTTAATACTCCAAATTTCTTAAACGCAATTTTATTTTTACAACGTCAATTTTTCTTTTAAACATCCATAAAAAAAGAATAGTGAATCCAAACAAGGAGGATAAGAAGGTTGTCAGCATTTTCCCATCCATGTTAATCTTAACCTGGGGATTTATTAGAGGATCGGGATGCAATGAGGAATAGACTCGTGGAACAATAAACACAAAGAAGGGTACGGTAACAAAAGCAAAAATGGAGTAGACGGATCCTAATGCTGCTCTTCTTTCCTCATGCTCTATTGCCGAGCGCAAAGCGAAATAAGCGGCATATATGAGCAAAAGTATGAATATTGATGTTTCTCTGGGATCCCAATTCCAGAATGAACCCCAACTGACTTTCGCCCAAATAGATCCGGTCACAGTCGCCAAGATACAGAAAACCAATCCTAACTGGCTGGCAGATTCAGCGATCTGATCATACTGAATTTGTCTTTTCATCAGGTAAATAACACTGTAGGCTGCTCCAATGCAAAAAGCCAGAACTGTTATCCAGGCTACAGGTACATGAAAATACAGAATCCGTGTATACTCACCGAGACCCTCTACCGTTGACGTCCAAAGAAAGGCCGCTAATATCACCAGACAAAGCCAGATCAAAAGTCCAAATTGCCAAATTTTATTCATAACCCTTCCTATTCATTCCAGACAAAATCAAAAAGGAGAATTCCCGCAGTCAATACAACAACCGAATAAGCAAAAAGCATCTGCAAATCCCCACTCGCATCCGCCATTTCATGATGTGTAACGGAAATCTTCGTCCCATTTATTCCGGCAATAATTACAGGTAATAATATAGGAAATGAGAGGACAGCAAACAATGCACCTTTTGCACTCGCTTTTGATATAATGGCACCTGTCATCGTGGCTCCCGCAGAAAGACCAAAACTACCCAGGACGAGGATAAACAAAAAAAGCATCACCCCCTCAACCTGAAAGTTCATCACCGCAAAATAAAGGGGAACAGTAATAATCTCTAAGACATAGAGTAAAATGAGATTGAAAAAAAATTTACCCAGAAAGATGCTTGTAGGCTGAGCGACCAGTTTTAAAGTATCTGCCGTATGCTTTTCTTCCTCACGTACAAAAATATGCGATAAACCTGACATGGCTGAGAAGAAAATTATAATCCACAATAATGCCGCTTTTATATCAGTATTGGCACCGAAAGTTCCAATCGAGAAAGAAACAACCACTAATGTGACCAGGGCGAATAACAAAATAGCATTCAGGGAATATCTTGTTTTAAATTCCTGCCGAACATCTTTTCGAAAAATCAGCCAGGCATCATGCATTAACTGCAATCTGAAAATCTCCAAATTTTAGATCATCTTGATCATTGGTGGCTATCAATAAAATATTTTTATCTTTTTGGATACGCATTATTTCATAAACACGATCAATACCATCAGAATCCAGGTTAGAAGTAGGTTCATCAAGTACCAAAATTTCAGGATTGCTGAGAAGAGCGAAAACATATTTTAGTCGTTGACGCATTCCGGATGAATAGGTTCTTACATTATCATCTTCCCGACCGGCCAGATTTAGCTGATCCATTAAACTTAAGATTCTTTCTCCGGCATGGGAAACCCTTTTCATCTTAGCGAAAAATAAAAGGTTCTCCATCGCTGTTAATTCTTCATATAATTCCAGATAAGGGCCAACCAAACCAATATGTTTATATACATCCTGAATCTCTATTGTTTTTTGGTTTACTGAATAAACAATTTTACCCCGGGAAGGTCTGATCAGGCCACATACGATTCGTACTAATGTAGTTTTACCTGAACCATTCGGACCAATAATCGCTGCTGATTTTCCAGATTCAAGATCAAAGCTGATCTTATTAAAGATTCGCTTATTTTCAAAATCTTTACCTACATTTTCTAAAGTTAAATTCATAACGTAGCCAAGGCTGAAATCAAAAAATTGTCCACGAATTTCACGAATTATCCGGCGCAGCCGGACACGGATTTCATTTATAAATTATTATTATTTTAGCTTTAATCCGTGTAAATCTGTGTAATTCGTGGATAAAAGTTTTTTAAATTTTGCTAAAATAACAAAGTTTTTGATTATAATAGCATAATGTGTTTAGAATTGTTAATCATCAGCAAAGCTAAAAACATCCTCGTTTAATAACAAGAAATAATCATCATAATATTGCCATGATAACAATGCCTATAAAAAAAAATCCCCTCAGGAATTGAGGGGGTCTTAAAAAAAAATCACTCTCGGATAAACTTTAGATCTGATTCTGTATCTCTTTTTCTGTTAAATGCTTATTCAAACTTTCAAGATTAAATAACCATTTTCCACCAAGTTTGATGGCCGGAATGTCTGTCTTTCCATTTTCCAGCAAGCGATATAGACTGCCTTTATGCATTCGCAGATATTCCGCAGCTTCCTTCAGTGTTAATAGCTGGAATTTTTTTTCTTCCACTTCTCACGCACCTCATCGTTTAAATATATGATTACTGCATAAATATGCAATTTGGATGCCAGTAATTCACTCAAATATCTATTCTTCACAAATCCTTTAAAAATAATATTATGCGCAAATTTGTATAAATTTGTTAATCTTCGTTCCTTCTCAGATTTAAGAATATTGTTTAGAATTTTATAAATATTAGGAATGATAAAGAAATACAATTAAAGACGTTTAGATTTTGTAGTGCTGTCCGGTTCAACCATTTGCTGCCTGCTGAAGAGTTCTCCATTCTCAGGAGATACCAGGTAAAACCTGTTATTATTAAGCATCTGATATAGTGGTATCGCAATGGACACAATGATGACCGCCAGTAATGCTCCGGCGACAACATCAATAATATAATGATAACGCAATAAAACAGTGGAAATAATCAAACTGGTGCCGACAACCATCAGTATCCAAAAATATCGTTTTGAATATTTCCAGGCATAAATTGTTGTGATCACAGTTATTTCCGTATGCCCACTTGGAAAGGCATCACGCTGATGATTTTCTAATAAGTCTAATATCTGTCTGATACTTTCTGTTAACCATAATCCGGTAACCGGTTTTGTTTGCAGTGAATCCAGAGTAAATCTTGGTCCGATCGCCGGAATAAGAAAATAGGTTGCATAAGACAGATAAAATCCGAATACGAGGATGAATACAATAAATTTGAAATTCTCCTGATTTCCTTTTTTGTAAATGATTAATACCAAAATAATTGGTAAGAAATAAAAAGAGGCATAAATGATTTGCAGGTACTCAACAACAAAGGGTGACGACCAGTTCTCCAGCCAGACAGTCGGGTGCACGCCAAAGATCGAAAAATCAATGTCGATGAGCAGCTGATCAAAATCCACCGGATTAACATTATGAACAAGATAATATAATTCCGAAAAATTTGTTGGGATAATAATAATCGAATTAAAATTCCTTAACCAGCGGATCAACTTATTCTCCCGGGCATTCGCTAGCCAGAGCAAAACAAGGATAATCAATAGATGATAGAAGAGAAAATATCCCGCATTTGGTACAGAATAAAAATGAAAAATAATGGTTATCATTATAAAGAACTGATAACCAATATTAACCTGATCGGCGGGTCGTGGTGTTCTTAAATTATGCAGGTTAAAATTCAATAAACGCCCTGGCTTATATATATAAATTAAATTTCAGAAGCGGTGATACTTTCCATACTATAACGGGATGTTCCCATGTTTTTTCTTCGGATTTTCATCAACTTTGTTTTCCAGAATCTGTAGTGATTGAATTAGCCGTAATCGTGTATCTTTTGGTCGTATGATTTCATCAATATAACCACGTTCAGCCGCAAGATATGGATGAGCAAATTTTTCTCGGTACAATTTTTCCTTTTCTGCAAGCATAGCCTGATGATTTTTACTCTCCCTTATTTCCTTTCGAAAAATTATTTCTGCGGCTCCTTTAGGTCCCATCACTGCTATCTCTGCGGTTGGCCATGCCAGATTGATATCTCCTCTGATATGTTTGGAACTCATTACATCATAAGCACCGCCATAGGCTTTGCGTGTAATAAGGGTCACTTTTGGGACAGTGGCTTCACAATAAGCGTATAATAATTTTGCCCCATGTTTAATAATCCCTCCCCACTCCTGCTCCGTCCCTGGCAGGAAACCGGGGACATCAACAAAGGTGACCAGTGGGATATTAAAGGCATCGCAAAATCTTATAAATCTTGCCGCTTTCATAGAAGCGTTAATATCAAGCACTCCAGCCAGAACGGCGGGTTGGTTAGCAATAATACCTGCAGCGTATCCATTCAGACGGGCAAATCCGATGATTATATTTGCAGCGAATGTTTCATGCACTTCAAAGAACTCTCCCTCATCCATTATTAAATGGATAATATCTTTCATATCATAAGGATGGCTGGGGTCTTCTGGAATTATTTCATCCAATTTTTCATCAGCCCGCTCAGGGAGATCGTCTGTCAGGACCCGTGGTGGATCCTCCAGATTATTTGACGGAATATAACTAAGTAATGATTTTATTTTCTGAATAGCATCCAGTTCATTTTTACCCACAAAATGAGCGACCCCGCTTTTCGTGGCATGTGACCGGGCGCCCCCTAATGTTTCGGAGTCGACCGTTTCATGAGTAACCGTTTTAACCACATTTGGTCCGGTTACAAACATATAACTTGTTTTATCCACCATCAGGATAAAATCGGTAATCGCCGGTGAATATACCGCACCGCCGGCGCAAGGTCCCATAATGCAGGAAATTTGAGGGATTACTCCAGAAGCGAGCGTGTTTCGGAGAAAAATATCTGCATATCCACCCAGACTCACCACACCTTCCTGAATACGTGCACCACCAGAATCATTAAGCCCGATGACCGGGGCACCGATTTTCATTGCCATGTCCATGATTTTGCATATTTTTTCGGCAAACGTTTCCGACAGACTTCCCCCAAAAACTGTAAAATCCTGACTAAAAACAAACACCTTTCGGCCATCGACAAACCCATATCCTGTAATAACACCATCCCCCAAAATTCTTTGCTTATCCAGTCCAAAATCATGTGATCGATGTTTAACAAAACGATCAATTTCAATAAATGAGCCTTCATCCATTAACAGATCAATTCGCTCACGGGCTGTTAATTTGCCTTTATCGTGCTGCGCTTTTGTTCTTTTTTCGCCGCCCCCAAGCAAACTTTCACGTTCCAGTTTTTCGAGATTTTTCAATTGTTCTTTACGCGTCATCTCTCTTCCTTTATGCTATAATAGCCAAAAAATTTGTTGTTTCCGCCGCGGCGCCATGCCTGCCGGCAGGCAGGGATCGCCGGGGCGATTAGAAAATTTCATTATGAAACCGATACCGGTCACTGGCTTTGGATAAATGACCCACCCCGTCTCCCCGCCTGAGGCGGGTCGACACCCCTCCCTGTCCGACCTGCCCGGGCCGGGGCGCAGCAAACGTGGCAAAGCCGGATAGGGAGGGGCTGGGGGAGGGTCAAGGGATATCACATGTACCCGGATTCTTTTAAGCTAATATATTCGTTGCCGGCAATTATCAAATGATCCCTGACCGGGATATCGATTAACTCACCGGATTCGACCAATTGTCTGGTAATTGAAAGATCTTCCCTACTCGGAGTCAATTGACCGGAGGGATGGTTATGAACAAGGATCACAGCGGCCGCTGCTTCCTTGATGGCGATACGGAATACCTCCCTGGGATGAATAAGTGATGCATTGACAATACCTCTGGTGATATCACGGCTATGTAAATATTTACCGGCGGTGTCCAGGAGGGCAATTGCAAAAACTTCTTGTTTCAGATGTCCTATCCTAGGGATAAATATACCTGCCACATCTGCTGGATTTTTAAAATATACCATTCGGGTTTCTGCTATTTCCTTGCGCATATTTCTGGTTAATTGGAATGCCGCCTGTAAAATAATCGCCTTTGCCGGTCCGATTCCTTCCTGCTCCTGTAATTCTTCTAAAGATGCCTGAGATAAATTCTCCAATGTGTTAAATTTATTTAATAACTCTTTTCCGATATCTACTGCACTCAGATTGGGAGTACCACTGGAAAGCAGAATAGCAAGTAGTTCAGCTGAACTTAGATTTTCAGATCCATGGATAGAAAGCCTTTCACGCGGTCGTTCCCCCTCCGGCCAATCGGTAATCGCTTTTTTATCTCTTTTTAGATCCTTCATTTTGTGCATTCGTATTGGAAGATTATCAGAAAACATAGAATGTTCAGATGATGTCTTCCCGCTTTTCTGCCCATTCTTTGATATACTGAACGGCTTCCTTGGTTGAAGATCCCGGACCAAACAGCCTTCCCACACCCATCTTAGATAAAATATTCATGTCTTCTGCTGGTATAATGCCACCACCGGTAAGGAGTTTATCTTTAATTTTATATTCCTTCATTAATACCAGTACCTTGGGAAAAATTGTCATATGAGCACCGGATAAAATACTAAGAGCAATAACATCGACATCCTCCTGAATAGCCGTTTCCACTATCATTTCCGGAGTCTGTCTCAGACCCGCGTAAATCACTTCAAACCCAGCATCTCGCATTGCTGCTGCTATCACCTTCGCGCCTCGATCATGACCGTCGAGCCCAGGTTTTGCTATTAGTACACGCAATTTATGTGCCATTTATTTTCCTCCCATGGATTCCAGAAAATATATCGGTACCGTTAATGAACTAAAACTGAGCCGGTTCAATATATTCACCATAAATATCTTTCAAAACATTGACCATCTCTCCCAGTGTAGTATAGGATTTTGCACAGTTTATAAATTCCGGCATTAGATTTTTACCGCTCTCTGCAGCCAGTTTCAATTCTTTCAATGCTAGTGATACTTTATCGTTATCTCTTTTCTCTCGTAGTTTTTTCAATCGTTGAACCTGCCCTTCTTCAACTTCTTTTTTAATCTCCAGAATGGATATCTCAATTTTTTCTTCTGGTTCAATAAAATCATTTAAACCAACAACTATCCGATCATTTCCTTCAATTTCTTTCTGATATTGATAGGCCGCATGTGCGATCTCACTTTGGAAAAATCCCATTTCAATGGCGGGAATCACACCACCCAAGTCATCTATTTTGCTAAAATATTCTTCTGCCTGTTTTTCCATTTTATTTGTCAGATCTTCAATAAAATAACTTCCCGCCAGTGGGTCAATGGTATTGGGAACACCGGTTTCATAAGCAAGTACTTGCTGGCTGCGCAGGGCTATTTTTACTGCCTTTTCTGAAGGCAAGGCCAGTGTTTCGTCCATTGAATTAGTATGTAATGACTGGGTACCTCCAAGCACAGCGGCCAACGCCTGATAGGCTACGCGGGTGATGTTATTTTCCGGTTGCTGAGCAGTTAATGTACAACCGGCTGTTTGCGTATGAAAACGTAAAATGAGCGAACGCTCACTTTTCGCGCCATACCTGTTTTTTAAACGTTTTGCCCAAATACGGCGGGCAGCCCGATATTTGGCTATTTCCTCAAAAAAATCATTGTGAGCATTGAAGAAAAAAGATAATCGTGGTGCAAAATCATCCACATGTAATCCACGATCCTGGGCAGCTTCTATATAGGCAAAACCATCAGCAAGGGTAAATGCCAGTTCCTGCACCGCCGTAGCACCTGCTTCTCTGATATGGTACCCACTAATACTTATGGTATTCCACTGTGGTAAAGATTTTGTACAATATTCGATCGTATCGACAATGATACTCATAGAAGGTACCGGGGGAAAAATATATTCTTTTTGTGCGATATATTCCTTCAGGATATCATTTTGAATCGTCCCCCTTAATTTTAATGGATCAATGCCCTGCTTTTCTGCTACCGCAATATAAAAAGCGAGGAGAATAGCCGCCGGGGAATTTATGGTCATGGAGGTGGAAACTTTGTCCAAAGGAATTTTATCAAGGAGAATTTCCATGTCCTGCAACGAACTAACAGAGACACCACAAATCCCAACCTCACCTTCACAAAAGGGATCATCCGCATCCCGTCCCATTAGTGTAGGAAGATCAAAGGCAATAGAAAGTCCTGTTTGACCCCGTTTTAATAAATAGTGATAACGTCTATTCGAATCCTCAGGTGTTCCAAAACCGGCGAATTGCCGCATGGTCCATAATTTACCACGATACATATTATAATGAATACCACGCGTATAAGGAAATTCACCCGGAAATCCAAGATCCCGCTCATAATTAAAATCCTGAAGATTATCCGGCGTTGCCAATAATTCTACCGGTTCGCTTGAAGCGGTAATGAACTTTATATCACGTGTCGTCGCCGACTGTCCCCTTCTATTAAACCAGGCTTTCTTTTTCCCGGCGATTTTACCTATCTCATCTGACATCAATTCCTCCATGTAACATTGTTCAAACAAATAGTTCCCAATTCCTAGTTCCCAGTTCCTAATTCCAAATTCCCTTATACCCTATTCCTTATACCCTATTAATTATTTACAATGTCTGCAGTAGCTTTTCCAGCATTTTCTCAGCGAGAATGTAGGGAGACAGATTTTCACTCTCATTTTTAATGTAATTTTGGACTATTTGTTTTCTATGATCATTCCAAAAATGATATTCAATTTTTTGTCTGATTATTGTTTCTATCCGTTTTTTCAAGCGCTGATCTCTCTTTTCTGACAGGCGCCTTTCAGACTCCAGAAAAATCCGATGCTTTTTTATCCCGGACCAGAGTTCCTCAATACCTTTGGCCTGGTTGGCCACGGTTTGAAAAACCTGCGGATACCAGCTGTTATTCGACTTACGCAGATGTAGCACATACTCTATATCTTTTTGCATTCGTTCTGCACCGGGTCGGTCCGATTTATTGAGCACAAAAATTTCCGCAATTTCCATCAATCCGGACTTCAGGCTCTGAATAATGTCACCACCCTCAGGAACAACCATTACCAAAGTGGTATCAGCCGCCTGGGCAATGTCCAGCTCTGCCTGACCAACGCCAACGGTTTCATAGATTATATAATCGTAACCCGCTGCATCAAAGACATCGGCCAACTCTGTCGCTTGTTTTGCCAATCCCCCGGAACTTCCACGGGTTGCCATGCTGCGAATATAAACCCCCTTATCTAAGGTCAAATCGTACATCCTTACACGGTCTCCAAGAATAGCTCCTCCGGTAAAGGGGCTTGTAGGATCAACAGCGATAATACCTACTTTAAAACCATCTTTTCTGAGTAGTTTCGTCAGTTGATTTGTGAGAGTACTTTTCCCCGCGCCCGGTGGTCCTGTAATTCCCAGGCGATAGGCACCTCCGGTGAAAGAAAAAAGTGACGTTAAAAACTGAACATAGCCCTTCTCTTCATTTTCAATATGAGTCATTGCCCGGGCAATCGCCAATCGATCACCTTTTAATACTTTCTTACTTAATTTTTCATATTCTTCTGACAAAATTTGCATTTACCTCAGAGTACATGATTGGATAGTGAAATTTATGGATATTTATATAAAAAATCTTTATTGTAATCAGACCATTTGTTCTTTCATAAAATGTCTGAGGGAATCTTCATCAATTTCTTTATCAATCAAATACCTATCCTTCCCACGATAACCATACTGCCCAACATTAGAATGAACAAAGATCTGAATTAGTGGTAAACCCAATGCTGCTACCAGATGCATGGGCCCGGTATCCGGCATACATATTAGTCTAAATTTCGTAAAAAACTCCCCAATAGCCGTGAGATTTAAATCCATAAATTGAATTCTTTTTCTTAATTCCACTGAATATCTATCGATGACATGGCGATCATGAGGCCCTGCAGCCAGAACATAGTCAATTTTCAGTTCCTCGCTTATCCGCAATATTGTTTGAATCAATGCCTCCCCTACTATTTTATTGCCGGTAGCACCTAGCCAAATTAGCAATGAATTTTCAGTCTTTGGAATGCTTTGTTCTAAAAAAAATAGTTTCGGCGGACAATATGCGGCCTTTTTATCAAAATATTTCCACAGATCAACTTGCACACGGGCATAGTGAATATGAGTATCACCTTTAACAACATCACTATAGATAAGGCCACTGTCCTTCCAATCAAATCCGATACTGTGTCCGCTGGTTACAAGCCTGCAAAAGATTGCCTGAGAAACAGATAGCGAATCGGGATTACTGGAAGAAAATACAGCATCATAATTATTCTTTCGCAGCCGTCTTATCAGGAGTATAAATCGAAAAGGATTGCGAAACAGATATTTTTGATCATAGGGAATAACATTGCTAATATCGGGATGGTTTTTATACAAATTTGTATAGGAAGCAGTCATAAGCACATCAACAGTTACCGGCGGCATGCTTTTTCTAATGGATTGTATCAGTGATAAAATGAGAATAGAATTTCCAAGACGGTTATCTAAACGGAAGATTAAGATCCGCTGGAACTCTTTCCAGTCGGCATTTAACTTGCTCTTATCGATTTTCGGAGCTAAAAGCCTGAATAAAAAAATGAAGATATTTTTCAGCCACTTTTCAAGTTTTTTCATATGTAATTAACAGCGTCTGCCCATCTTGATATATTCATACCGCAGCGATGCTGCAAACAAAGAAAAAAATAGTTCCTGAGAAATATAAGAATTTAAAGATTCCCCACCTTCAAATCAAAAAGAGGGCTCTTTGATTGGATCTTTGAGTAATTAATAAATACGTCTGATCAGGAGAATTAAAAGACCGGACGGATATCGGTGGGATTAATTTTCCAGAAGCCGGGCAAGTTTTCTTAAATTTTTTTTCACTTCTAATGTGAGTATACCTGTATTGGTTATAGATTCAGCCAGAATCACCAAAAATTCTTTTCTGTCCCTAATTCTATCAATCTTTAAGTAGGCGTTTTCAAATTTAATCGAGATACTCTGCGGCCTCCTAATTTTCATTTCATCGCCAATCGTTTCAATCTGTTTGATCAAACCAGAAATGATAGGTGTCAGCTCCTGAATGCCATATTGTTGTGAAGATTGTGCTTTTACTTTGGATGCAACCGGGAATCCGTCCGGATCGAAAACCGTCGCCAGTATCACACCCTTAATGGCAACCAGCTCTTCGAGAATAAAAATCGTCTCCTGCTGAATCTGAACAAGTTTGCCGCCAATACTCGTTCTTCCTGGTTTTGATTCATCTACTCTTCGCATTCCCTCCAAGAGAAGACTCTGCCAACCTTTGATAATCGATTCTTTTGGCGCTCTTTTCCCCCGTTCTGTGGAAAAATTTCCCCCTTCCCAGTTGAGCATTTCAAATACAGCTTCTTCGCCCTCTTTATCTCCGCATTCTGCATGGACGATATTTCCAACCTCAATATAAATCGTTCCTTCATAATCCTCACCCATAATATGCAGAGCAGTGGTCAACCTCCCGAGACAATTCATTTGAACTAAATCACTCAACTGAAAATCTGAGATTGTACCTATAAATCCTTTTTTTTCTTCAATTGCCTCAAGAATTAATTGACGTAAATCGGAAATTTCAAATGGTTTTTCGATATATTTAAAACAACCTCGCTGATTTGCTTCTTCATGAACTTCAGATGAACCATAAGCAGTCATGATGATGACCCGCGTAGAAGGATAAGCTTCTTTTATCCTGGACAACAATTCCAATCCGGAGATCTCCGGCATGCGAATATCACTGATAACCAATTTAACCGGTAACTGGGACAATACTTCGAGAGCCTTTTTTCCACTATTTACGCATGTTAGCTCATATTTATCTTTATCTTTTGCCAGATGTTTTGAAATTGACCAGGTGAGATCATCCTCATCATCAACGACTAAAACACGCTTAATTTCATCCACCATCAAAAATTCTCCTTGATTCTATATAACAATTATCGAATCGAATTCATGTTTTCTTTAGCTGTGATTATATTACTTGATTCATTTGGGTAATTTTTTAAATAGTGCTGCCTCTTCTTCTGTCAAACTACACAAAATTATTGAATTCTGAACGCCATTCGTCTGAACTATGGCAGTTTCAGTGTGAAGGAGGCCAAATCGCGGGAGACAAAATTTGATGCTTAACCGCCTAAATTTACAGAAGTTATCATTAAACCTTGACAGCAACATAAGACTTGTGCCTGATTAGGAGAAAGTAACAGAAGAATAAAACAGGTAGTGTGTATCCGCTATTCAGCCGATATGTAAAATTAAAAGAATATGGTAATAAAAACGAGCATTGATGGTGATAGAAAGATCAAACTGTCAAAACGATCGAGCATCCCACCGTGACCGGGTAATAAAGCGGAAGAATCTTTAACCCCGGCATCTCTCTTAAACCAGGATTCGACAAGATCACCTGCTTGACCGATCAGGCCGATCGTTAAGCCCAATATAACGGCAGTATCCCACCCCAGTGGGAATATCTGCAAATACTTCACGATGATGATTGTACAAACGGCACTTAAAAGCCCGGCAAGCGCGCCTTCAATTGTTTTATTGGGAGACACCTTTGTATAGAGTTTATGTTTTCCTAATAAATAGCCAATACCATAAGCGAATGTATCACAAATCCAGATAGTAGCCATCAATATACTGATGAACTTAAAACCGGCGAAATCCACCTGTGGTAAATTGTAATCGATATAAGATCGTGTATATATCAGGGTTCCGAGAAAAAAAGGGATATAAATCACTCCAAGCACGGTAACACCAATGCTGGTACTTACATTTTTGTGATGCTGGAGCATTCCGAATATAAAAATTATCATTAGCATAAATATTAACAGGCTGCCAATAATCAACCACTTCTCTGTCTGAATCCCTAAAAGATATAATATTCCAATAATCATCCCGTTAATGATTTGGGGTTGTATCTGGCTCTTTTTTTGCATGTTATAGAATTCCCACAGAGCCACCATACTGATTATAAAAATCAAAAGAAAAAAATACCATCCGCCAAGAAAGACCAGATATATCACCAACGGTATCCCTGCGATTCCAACCGCAATTCTTTTAGCTAATTCATTCATTGTTTATCTTTCTGCGTTTTATTTAAATATATATGTAAATTGAGAGTTCATCTCTACCCATAGACTCGGAATTGGGAATTAGTAATTAGTCATCACAGATATTTTAACGCCTTGAATCCAATATCTTTTCGATAATGCATCCCATCAAATGAAATGTTTTTAATATTCTTGTATAAAAGATCACGCAGATCTAAAAAATCATTTCCTTTTGCTACGATATTTAATACCCGGCCGCCATTGGTTAACAATTTCTTTCCTGTTGATCTAGTTCCGGCCTGAAAGACATAGATATCCGGATCAAGAGAATTCAACCCCTTAATGATTTTACCTTTTTCGTAACTGTCAGGGTAACCACCCGATGCTAATACCACATCCAAAGCATATCCATCGTGTAAATGAATATTATGATCCTTTAAATTCCCTTCAATAGTTGCCAGCATCAACGGCACAAGATCTGATTTCAGTAATGGAAGAATTATTTCTGTCTCCGGATCACCAAAACGACAATTGTATTCTAATACTTTTGGACCATCTCTTGTTATAATGATACCAAAATATAAAAGTCCTTTATACGTTTTACCTTCAGACCGCATCGCTTTTAAAGTTGTTTCAATGATAGAAGATTTGACCTGTTCGATGAGTGCATTTGTTGCGATCGGAGCCGGAGCATAAGCCCCCATGCCTCCTGTATTTTTCCCCTGATCATCATCAAATACTTTTTTATGATCTTGAGCCGGTGAGAACAGCAAATAATCCCGGCCGTCGGTCAGTGCGAAGACTGAGACTTCTTCCCCTTCCAGGAATTCTTCAACGATCATGCTATCGCCGGCGGCACCAAACGCCCGGGTGTTCATTATTAACTCTATACCCTCTAGTGCTTCGTTTTCTGATGGACAAATGAGCACACCTTTTCCAGCCGCTAGGCCACTGGCTTTTAGAACCAGAGGAAAAATTGCTTTCTCCGTTACATATGTTTTTGCAGCTGTAGCAGAATTAAAAGATTGAAAAGCAGCGGTAGGAATATTATATTTTTGCATTAAATTCTTTGCAAATGTTTTACTTCCTTCAAGCTGTGCCGCATTTTTATCAGGACCAAATATTTTTAAACCGTCTTGTTCAAATAGATCGACGATCCCTGAAACCAGAGGATCTTCCGGACCAACGACAGTCAGATCAATTTGATTGTCCTTTGCAAAGCAGAGAAGATTTTCAAAATCCATGGAAGAAATTGATATATTTTCAGCAATAGATTCTGTGCCGGGATTTCCCGGTGCACAAAATATCTTACTCACCTGTTCACTTTGTGCAATCTTCCAAACAAGCGCATGCTCTCTTCCTCCATTTCCGATAACCAAAACTTTCATAAGCATCAACTCCCATGAAAAATCGTGACTGATAAAATATTAAATTAATTATTTTGCAAATAATAAACAATTTCTCATAAGTTATCCAAGGAATTGTGGCCATAATAACATCAAAAACATTGATTAATCGGATAGATTTCAGGCCAGGCTCGGTCATTAAAAAAGTCAATATTAGTTAATTGATTTTGTGTGCTCTGCCTGCCCGCCTATCCCGTAGAACGGGATCTACGACATGGCGTGGTGGTTATTATTATACTTCCAATGTTAATGAGGATGATTTAAAATTTAAAAATATTGTAGGAAATTAATCTTAGATCGTATATATTGGACAGCAATGGGAATATAAAATAAGCAGGATTTTCTAAAAGACATAATGAAAAGTGTCGAAGATAAAATTGAATAAATTTCTTGGAATAATGTCAGCATGGAAGAAGAAAAAGAAACTACATACATTAATTATCATTTCCGGTTTGAAGATGGTACCGAACAATATTTACTGATAAACCTGCGTCTTAAGGATTTATCTCATATACCAGAGGTAGAAAGTAAAAAACCAAAATGGACCAGGCTGAAATTTAATCAGTGCGAAAATTGCCCCCTGAATCCCAAGGATAATCCATATTGTCCGGTTGCATTAAGCATCTCCGGAATCATATCGAAATTTAGAAATCGCAAGTCGTACGAAAAAATTCTTCTGAGGGTTGATACTCCGGAGCGGCTCTATGAAAAGAAAACCCCTCTGCAACAAGGTTTGGGTTCCCTACTTGGAATATTTATGGTGACGACTGGTTGCCCGGTCATGCGCATACTTCGGCCAATGGTGCGTTTTCATCTACCTTTTGCCACAATTGAAGAAACGGTTTATCGGTCAGTCAGCTGTTATCTATTAGGACAATATTTCAAGGTCAAAAAGGATAAAGAACCTGACTGGGATTTGAAAGGTTTGGCAGAGGCGTATGAAGAAATACAGAAAGTTAATCTTGGAATAACCAATCGCCTGCGCAGTATTTCCGACGAAGATGCGAACGCAAATGCTATTATCGTGCTTGATGTATTTGCTAAGGCCCTATCCTCATCAATCTTCGTTGATTTACAGGAACTGGAATATCTGTTTCATGATTTATTAGATAATTAGTAATGTGCTTACCTTGCTGTCTGCCCCAATATAATCCTATTTTGCTGTGCCAATCTCCATGGTTTGATAATTCAATTCTGAACCCATCGTACTGTGTGGTATGGAATAAATGACCAACAAGATGATTGCAGCACCGACGATCCATGGCCTTGCAGACTTTTTCTTATAACTCGCCCATGCAGCTATCGCCCATAGAATCATTGCCAGTAGTGTTTTGTTATCAGTCAGATCAAAACCCCATGGTATACCTGCCCAGAATTCTCCGAATGCAAATTTTTGTACAATCGGCCCCAATACCATACCACCAATAAACAATGATGCAGCTGTCCAATAGGTAAGGGCATACATTTTCTCATTTTTAAATAATGCTTCCAGTCCTGTCCATGAACTTAGAAACATGGCAAGGAACATGATGATTATATGTGGTATCAGTACAATGCCAGGTACACTGCCGGTAAAGCGTGTCACAACCATTCGGTCCGATGGAATGACACCATAATCCTCACCTATTTTTATTTGAATAAAATATTCCAGTTTCCCTGCTGGCGGTTGGTTTGGCAGGCTGGCATGTAATTTTTCTCCCTCCCGTGTCATTTTCATTCCAACCCATTCATCCTTTGTATTATACCGCCGGTAAATAGCTACCGCTTGAACGGAAGTATCCGGTACAATGATTTCAACAGGTTGATCTGTTTCACCGTCATGACTGCGCGTTAATTCCCCGGTAATAGATGTTCCGTTCCAGGTCTTTTCTATATCAAGGGGGTGTGATGGACCGGTCATGCGTTGATAATATGCGGCAGAAATCGTGATTAAAAATGCAATGAGCGCCCGAATATAAACGGTTGATTTCATTTTGGCCTCCTGATTTTTTCTGAAGTAGTGTAAAAACTAACCAAAGATCCAGTCCCAGATGCTGAAAACAATGGCAAAATTCTGACCATGTTTTCCCTGCAATATTAAATCATGGTGCCCAAAAAAATAGCTCTGAGGATTCCAGATAAAATCGAGCATTGATTGGTTTCCTTTTTGGGCACGGCACGCCGTGCCCCTACAATTTATCGTACACTATTGTTACGGGCGGGCATCCGTCTCAGAGACCGGACTTACGCTTCGCTCCAGCAGAGACCCGCCCCTACAAAGCTTTACGCTTCTCCCTCTTCACTTTTCTCTTTTCATTTTTTGAACTTTCGTCTTTATTTCTTTTTTAATTTCCTTCCATAAGGCCTGATATTGCATGGCCGCAACTGAGCGGGGGCTAAATTTTCCAAGCGGTGCCCGATAAATCCCCATTTTTTCAACAATGGATGAATAAGGGATTCGGCTGTTAAGGAAGAAGGAATATTCTTTTTTTAATTCCTCCATCGAATTCCGATGCATATTTTTCCGAATTTCGACCATCGAGAAAAAGGGTATGATTTTATCAGGCTTTAGCTTATTCTTTTTGAAAAAGGAAAATAGTTGCTCAAAAGTCCTGAAAGAAAGCGTTGTTGGAATAACCGGTACCAATATCAGATCGGACGCATAAAAGACATTCTCAGAGACAAGAGTTATATTCGGCGGGCAATCCAGAAAAACATAGGCGTAATCATTTTTAAATTCCCTCAAAACCGTTTTTAATCGTTGTCTGGAGCCTTTCAAATTATCAAGAACGATATCCATATGACGCATTGAAAAATCAGCCGGTAAAATATCCAAATAATCGTAATCGGTGCCTTTTATATATTTCCCCAGTTTCTTTTTTCCTTTAATCAGTGGTTTCATGCCGGCCTTAATTTTCGGCTTTACTCTAAAATAGTAGGTTGCTGAACTTTGCGGGTCAAGATCGCAGAGGAGTGTTTTTTTTTGTTCCAGGGCAGCAAGATAGGACAGATTGACCGCAGCCGCAGTTTTCCCAACACCACCCTTAATGTTATACAAGGAAATTATAATCATAGGTTGCCTTTCCCTGACATACGAAAAAGATCGGCAAAGATATTCTGTACATCAGATGCTGAATAAATACGAAAAGTTGCTGCAAATTCTTTCCTTATCCGCTGCTGACTCTCATTGAGTCTTCCAATCAGAATGCCAAGAGAGAGTATTGTGTGATTCAAGTCTTTACCTTGCAGGATCATTTGTCCGGCAGACTTTTTCAGTCTCGATTGTTGTATAACCAGATCGTTAAACTCACCCAAATTATCCTGCAATTGTTTTAACTTTGTGATCAGAAATTTCATTTTTTTCTCCGGAAAAAGCGAATTGAAAAACTCCAACAGATATCGTAGTTTTTTTCCCTCTATCCTCAGTTTATGGAGAAATTCATCCGATGATGTTTTTAATATTCTTTTGCCAAATTCAAGTACTTTTCGGTTTCTTTTCCAGATAACTTGACGCGCGAGATCAGTGACATCTAAGGATTTTTTACCCAACTGTTTTCCCCCAACATAGTCCGTCTTTAGGAACTCCTCCCATTCAGATACCATTTGCTTGTATTTTACCGATCTTAAAGTTTTTACTAAAGATCGGTACTCAATTTTTCTTTGGATCCTTAAATTTTCAAAAAACGGATTTAAATAGGGGTGCATATCCTCCGGGAGCATCTGTTTATATTGTTCTTCTCTCAGCAAATACACATCGATGTCACGCAATTTATTTGTCGAACGACCCAGGTCAGAGAAATCCGTTTTAGCTTTTTGAAATACTTTTTCTTCCCGCGCACCTTCAAGCTGTCCCAGTGCCGAGCGGATTCGTCGAATTGCTACTCTAAAATCGTGCACAAATTCCGTATCATAATCCTTTATGATCCCGGTTTCGTTATTCCTGATTATTTGTAAGAGATATAAATATATCTTTTGGGTCGCTTCGCCTGCTTCCAATTTCGGTGTGAGTTGAATATCTGATTTGGAACTATAATCGGCCGGTGCCTTACCCAGTAAACTCAGGCCTCTTTTTAAGACATCTTCTTTGTAAACGGGTACATCCTCTAAGGGTAATTTTTTTAAAATAGATTGAAGATCGTTTGTATATCCGCGGACGGCCTTGAATTCCAGGCAGGGATCGAGGGTAATAAACTTCGACGCATTTTTTATTCTACTTTGATCAATTTTAAAATGGGCGATGGTTTTTTTATCGATATTTAAAATACGAAACGAGCGGAGAAACCTTTGAAAACATGCCCTGATAATTAGAGAACGCAGACCTAACAGCGGTGAAATTTTTTCTGACAATGCTCCGGAGGGTAGCTGAAGTTTTTCTCTGATTTGCCCGGAGTGGATTACTGTATTCTCGACCTGGCTGTGTGTGAAATTATAGAGATACAGGCTCTCATTTAGAAGATAGAGGTGATACCCCTGGCGGTATAAGCGCCAATCAAAGGTATCGTAATAGAAAAACCGGCCATCCTTTCCTGAATCACGAATGACCGGAGAATGGGCTTTCAATACCCTCATTAGCTGATTTATATTTTGTGTTTTTGAATCTTTTAAAATGTAAGCATAAACCATTAACTGGCTTACCTCCGACTTACCATAAACACCTAAATTTTGCAGAGAAATATTTTCTCAGTTAGAAGAAGTCAGCAGAGATTGAATTAATTCAAACCGCATCTCAAAATTTTTAAGGAGTTTTTTTAGATCTCTTTTTTTAACCAGATCGATTGCTTTTTTTAAAGAGACCCATTGACGTTTCCGCACCGATGACTCCGGCCACTGATTAAAAGTTTTGGTTACATGAAGAGGAAACACCTTTACCTGGCAGGTACCTCCCCATTTGTTATAGGCATATTCTCCAAGCAGAATATCAAGCACCTTGCCGTCAACACCGGCTTCTTCCAGGGCTTCATTTCGCGCTGCTTCCTGTGCCGACATGTTTTCTTCAACAATTCCTTTAGGAAAAATCCATTGTTTCGTGCTCAAGGAAGTAATTAATAAAATTCTGACTTTATTTTTTTTAAGTTGAAAGGGAATCACCGCCGATTGATCATAAATGATATCCCTATTTTCATGCTTAGTATTCATATTAATCATCTTCCAGCCTATCGGTAAATCCCAAGTACCAAATCCCAAATCCCAAATAATGACCAAATCTCAATTACCAAAGAAAAAAATACATACATTAGATTATTTGAATATATTTAGAATCACGCAAACGGGCGGATTCGCCTACCGCGAATTTGGATATTAGTATTTATTCATTATTTGTAATTTATAGTCAATTCGAAGTTCCTACTTCCTACTTCCTACTTCCTACTTCCTACTTCCTACTTCCTACTTCCTACTTATCAAATGTAGCACAAATCTAAAATAGACACAACCATTGTGCTTCAAAATCAATCAACAATTGATAGACCGTATCATTTACGATTACCTCCAATTTTAAATGTCTTTCAGACTCTGATAAAACAGTCGCCGAATAGTCCGGGATTTCTTGGTTCCGGTATGGAAAAGCGACAGCGATAAAACGATAGTCTTTCTGCCGGTGCAGGGGCCGAATAGATATGAAACGATTGTTCTGGGTGGTAATCTCCCGTGTCGCCTTATAACTTGTTTGATGATTCTCAAAACTGATCACCCGGTTTTCCTCTTTGGATGGCCGTAAGAATTGTATATCCAAATGAGCCTGTCCATTTGCGATTCTGAATATACCGGATTTATCTTCCGAAGCCTCTCCGGCATAATGCATCAGCCACTCCAGTTTCCTGATTTCCCGGGCACTGATATCGTCTACAATAATCACCAGTTGACTGTCCACCAACGCTATGTAACGGTAAAATCCTGAGAGCAGATCTTTATAAGCAGCATGGACTTCTCCTATAGCGAATTGTAACTCTGGTGTGGTTGAAAATTTAATGATTTTTCCTTCAGACCTTTCACCATATACCTGTCCCTGGCTATCAACCAGCAAGGTATTGTGGGCAATTGTATGGTTGCCCTCAAAATCCCAGCGTTTATTCTCCTTATCGAAAAATCCCAGATAATGGGCATAAGGCCAGTTGTACTGATCGATCAATAGCGGTTTGCCATAGGCATGCAGGATAAAAGAGTTCAGGTCCAGATGGGAATGATTGGCGACCGTTTGCCCTGCTTTAAGTCCTATAAAAACCGCATTCTCATCCCAACGGCTGCGCATGGTAGCAACCTGGATTCCTTTAAAGTATTTTCCCAAAGCAAGATCGCTGGGTTTTACCGGTGGCAAATCCGGTTGATAAAATAGGATGTCCGGGATATTGTTTTCTAAATCATTATTAATACTCCATTGCCAGAAGGGATTTTTAAAATGAGACGCAAGCAAAGCCATTAACCACGGTTTCGGCGGACCGGAATTGCAGTCTGAAAAATTAAAACTGTCCCCGGCGGGTGTGCGGGTATAGAGGCCAAAGTTCCCGGTAACCTTTAAAAACGATACATCATACAAATCCACCAAACCATCCGTTACCTGATAAAGCGATTCCACAAACATCACTGCCTGTCCAACACCAAAGCCCCAATAACTGACCCCTTCATTCCAGCCACCATCTTCTCCGCCATGATTGAGTACATTTACAACACCATCGATAGCAAAGGATAAGTTTTCTTTTGCATTCGGAGCTTTTTCCAACAGGGCCAGGGTCGCAATGCCCATTTCGCCGCAAATGACCGAACGCCAGTTATGTTCGACTTCCGTCCACCGCTCCGATTTTGCAGAATAAATTTGATGGAAAGGAATCAGTGCTTTTTCCAAGATCGCCTTTTCAAGAGCCGACCGTTCAGTTGCCGTCAGGACCGTATACAGCCAATCATAACACATGGCCAAAACATAGGCGGCCCCGGCCACCCCTAAATCAACACGAAGCGGTTTATGTTCTTCATACACCCAATCGGTCCAGGCAACCATTTGTTTAATCACCGCTCTGGCATAATTGGCATACTTGATATTTTCGGTGATCGCATAGGCAAAGGACAGTTTTTCAGAAGCTGCCCTGGCTTTATAACGGAACTGATTATAATCAGAGAAATCGGGTACCGGCCGGGCGATTAATGAGTCACAATCGGATAAAAAGGATCGTATACGTGGATTGCCACTATGATATTGGACCTGCAATTTCTTTATACTGTTTACATTAAAATATATCCGTGGATGTCCCAAATCTTTCGCCATCTCCCATTGCTCTAACTTTTTAAAAAATATTTCTTTGGGACCAGCGAGAATAAATACAGGTAGTAAAAATATAGTGAATAATGGTATTATGATTTTGTGCAAGGGACACCCCATAAATTCATTTAATAGTAAGATCATTAGTGTCGGTTTAAAAGCAGAGAGCAGAAAGCAGTCCCGATAAAAACATTTTCTTCCGGTCAAAAAATCGGGATGAAATCTTCCATGGTTTCATAAAGCAGTTGTGTATTCTACTAACTGCGATCGGTATTAAAAAAATGTAAAGGGTAAAGTGGCATCAAACAAGATTTTTTTAACAGAAGTTTATTCTAATGTTATTCCATTTTTGCATTTCTATGAATTATTTATTTAATTCAAACGAATAATGAAAAATATTAATCATAGACAATCACGAATAATCAGATTAAGTATTTTAAAAAATAAATGAACACCAAAAGAAATCATCCAGGGAGTAACCCATGAGATTTGGTTTAATTGTTAGTCTGTTAATTATCCTATTTAGAAACATTCCTGCCCAGCCTTTGCAACTGGATCCGGAAATATTTGCGCTAAGACGAGCCACCTTTATGGAAAAGATGGATTCAAATGCTGTTGCTATTTTTCCATGTAAACCTGAATACTCAAGAAATCTGGATGTTAATTACCCCTACCGCCAGGAAAGTAATTTCTATTATTTGAGCGGGTTTGAAGAGCCGCAATCCATTCTCTTCATTAATCCTTCCGCTCCTAAAAACAAGTATGTAATGTTCATTCGAAAAAAAGACATCCGCCGGGAAGTATGGGAAGGTGCACGGGCCGGCATCGAGGGCGCTATGACCGAATTCATGGCCGATACCGCCCTAAATATTGAAGATTTTAAACAGACCCTCCATCAATTTATCAAATATGACCGGCCGCTTTATTACACCTTTGGAATCAATTCTGAATACGATCGCTTTATTCGAGATCGCTTTGTCGAAAAACGTAGCCGCGGTAACTGGCCAATCATTGATCCTGCACCCATCCTCAATCAAATGCGTTTGATAAAAAATGAAGGGGATTGGAAAATGGGATTAAAAAAGGCAATCGATATTTCTGCTGCTGCTCATGAAGAAGCGATACGCGCACTCAAACCGGGGATGTATGAATATGAAATTCAGGCAATCTTTGAGTATGTCTATCGAATCAAAGGTTCAGCACGCAATGCCTATCCCTGTATCATCGGCTCCGGTCCCAACAGCACGATATTGCACTACGATAAGAACAACCGCCGGTTAGCAGACGGCGAGATGATATTAATGGATTGTGCGGCAGAATACGGATATTATTCAGCGGATATTACACGTACAGTTCCGACCAACGGTAAATTCACCAAAGAACAAAAGGATGTTTATACTATCGTTTTAGAGGCTCAAAATGCAGCCATGACCATGGTGAAACCCGGTATAAAACTAGCTGATCTGGAAAAAAAAATAAATACGGTTTTAGCCAATGGTCTGATAGCACTGGGTTTTATAAAAGATGCAAAAGATCTCTGGATGTTTTCCAGGCATGGTTACACGCACTGGATCGGTTTGGAAGTACATGATGTCGGCGCCTACAAACAAAACGGGGAACATGTCTCGCTTGAACCTGGTATGGTATTCACGATAGAACCCGGTCTATATATTCGCCCTGATATTCTCGATAAGATGAAAACCAGCGCTTATATAGAAAGCGAAATCGATGAAATACGATCACGTATGGAAAATTATATGCAGATAGGGATTAGAATTGAAGATGACATTCTTGTCACAGATACCGGATTCGAAAATCTGAGTAAAGCAGTTCCGAGGGAAATTGCGGACATTGAAGATTTGATGGAAGAGAGTCCTCGATGGATCAATCAGAATTCAGAATGAACGGGTAATATAATCCTGAGGTAAAAATTCAATCAAACGATCTTTATATTACACTAATCGAAAATGATGAAAAATTTGATGGATACAGATTGGATCTTGTGAATATTATCTTTGAAAGAGTTGAGTAAAGTATGACAAAAAATCGAAGATATAACAAATATTATTTACTCAGGATTTTGACTATATTCTTAATTACTTTTGTTGCTTTATATCTACTTTTACTCATTCCTGAACAAAGCCTCCCGGTACCTGAAAGAATTCCAAATGAGCCGTTTCTATGGAACCAGGATTCACTCTGGTTTGCCCTGGAGAAACGATTTATCGAAGCAAAACAAACCGGCTGTGAAAAACTTACAAACCGTATAAACGAATCACTTACCTTTACTCATAATCTTCTTGAGGCGATTCACTCAGATTCCCTACCCCCTGATGCCATACAATTTTCTGTCCTGGAGAATAATATGTTTAGTTTAGCGCCATTGATAGGTGCCTGCCCGCACCGATTGATGGATTATATACATCTGTTTTCCCGCTTAAGATATGTTATAAAAAACCAATCTCAGCATTGGGATATGGAATCTGCGAAGGTACGACAGACAATTTATCGGTTGTTATATGGCGGAAGAGCGGCCTTGGAGGAAGTCATGCTCCAGGCCGTTCCGGATAGGATACCGGCTCTCGTCAAAGACCATGAAGAACCATCCAATACAGCTTCCGCTGAGATTCTCGGTCAAATTATTCATAGCGGTGATATTCTCGTCTCCCGGGGTGGGGCTCCCACTTCTGCACTCATTGCCCGTGGAAATGATTATCCGGGAAATTTCTCACACGTTGCTCTTGTCCACGTTGATGAAAAAACATACCAGGCATCTGTTATCGAAGCCCATATAGAAAAAGGTGTGGCAATCGCCTCGGTAAATGAATATTTACAGGATAAAAAACTTCGAGTCATGGTCTTGAGATTACGGGCAGACCTCCCAGCGCTCGTTGCCGATCCTCTGCTTCCGCATCAAGCGGCTTCTTTAGCGCTAAATGAAGCAATGACAAGACATATTCCCTATGACTTTGAAATGAACCATAAAGAACACTCCAAACTTTTTTGTTCGGAAGTGGCATCCGCGCCTTATCAACAATTGGGGGTAAAATTATGGATGGGGATTTCCCATATTTCCTCACCCGGTATTGTTCGATGGCTTTCATTATTTGGGGTAAAGCATTTCGAAACACAGGAACCTTCAGATCTTGAGTACGATCCGCAGCTTCGTGTAATCGCCGAATGGCGTGATCCAGAAACACTTTTTAAAGATCATATCGACAATGCAGTTATTGAAGCAATGCTTGAATCTTCTGTAAAAGGAAGGGATTTGAATTATTCGCTGTATCAGCTTCCCCTGGCAAGAATAGCTAAATTGTATAGCCAGTTGCTTAATGTTTTCGGGTTAATCGGTCCGGTTCCTGAGGGAATGAGTGCTACCGCCGGATTACGTAATAAGCAATTATCTGAAGATCATCAGGCGATAAAAGAAAAGGTTGAATTAATGGCCATCGAATTCAAAAAACGACATAATTATACCGCCCCCTTTTGGCAACTATTGGATTTTTCAAGAAGAGTAATGATGGAATTGAATGACTAACAATTAAAAAATTTATCCCCTGTTGATAACATTTGATGTAAACCACTGCTAGAGTTAAATTGCGTTGTTTATGCTATTATAACTATAAATTTTTTATTTCCGCCGCGGCAGATCGACAGGACGATTAGTAGAGACGTAGCCCTGGGCTGCCTTAGGAATCTCTTTATTATATTTTCTGCTATTACGATTTAATCATGAGAAAAAATTCGCTCAGGTTTATTTTTACCGTTTCTTTAATATCGATCTTTACGCAAATTCTTTTTGCCCAGGACTATGAACCGGTCGTGTGTGAATCTGCCGGTGTATACAAGGGTTCTCCTCTATATCATGGACTGGAAAACGATATTTGGGATACAATAGAGGATTCGCTATCCGGTGAAATTGATTCCTCTTTAGATGCAAAATTGAACGACATCGCTGATGAAATTCTTGTTTTAACCAAAGCCCCCGGTATCACAATAGCCGCTGGAATACCAGGGAGGGGGATATGGTCAACATCACATGGACTGGCTCTGGCAGACCCTCCGACACCGCTAGCAGCCAAACCCTATTTTCACTGGGCCAGTGTGGGAAAAACCTTTACCGCAACCGTAGTACTCCAATTAGTTGAGGAAGATCAGCTATCTCTTGATGATCCGCTTTCCCATTGGTTTCCCGATTTTCCCAATGCGAAAGCGATAACCATTGATCACCTTCTAACACATACCAATGGGATATTTAGTTTTAACAGTGATTTAAAATTTCGTGAAATGAAGGGCTATAGACCGCCACATATTTTAATTGAGATAGCCATAAAGCATGGCAATAGTTTTTGCCCCGGCGAATACTGGTCTTACTCAAACACTGGTTATGTATTACTGGCACAAATTGTTGAAAAAATTGAAAACCAGCCGTTCCATGAGGTATTGGAGAGAAGAATCATTCAGAGGCTGAATCTTAAAAATACCATTGCCTTAGCACCCGATCAACACTTACCGGGTCTGGCCCGGGGTCATACCAAGGACGGACTGGATGAGAGTTTTAATGAAAGCACACCCTTTGGAGCAGGGATCATCGCATCCTCAGCCAGAGATATGGTGATTTTCTGGCATGCCTTGCTTACAGGTAAACTCATAAAAAAAGCGACCGTAGAAAAAGCCTTCGGACAACTTTATCCCATGTTCCAGCCTGGTATATTTTATGGCCGGGGGGTAATGCTTTATGAAGTCAGAGATGATGATGGTGAAAAAATCGTTTGGTGGCTGGGGCACAGTGGCGGTACCCCTGGTATCAAAACGATCATCGCCTATGACTTAATCAATCAAATATATGTGGCGGTCGCCATCAATGGCGTGGGATCGGCAGAAGCGGCAGCCAACACGCTGATAAAAAAAACGAGAGAGTTAACGAAATGATAAAACAATTTAAGATCACCAGATTATCCGGGCTAATAGTTGTTAGCCTTTTCTTCCTTTACGCACAAAATATTAGCGTTGCTGATCCAGACCCAAATCGTTTCCAGGATGAAATCGGTGCAATTCTTGAATGGGATCTAAAAAACAGCTACCCTTTGGATGCTATTCTTTTCATCGGAAGTTCAAGTATCAGACTCTGGCCGACATTTAAAGATTTTCCCAATTATCCTGTCATCAACCGGGGGTTTGGCGGTTCACATATTTCTGATGTAAATTTTTTCTATGACCAGCTGGTTTTAAAATACCATCCGCGGGTGATTGTATTCTATGCCGGAGATAATGACATCGCTGCCGGAAAATCTGTCGAGCGGGTCTATGAAGATTATTTAGAATTCTTGGGTAAGATCATCACCGATTTGCCCCATATTAAAATTATTTATATTCCAATAAAACCCAGTACCAGCCGTTGGCGTTTTTGGCCTCAAATGAAAGAAGTAAATACATTAGTTGAACAATTACATAAAAAGAGTGAACACTTGTATTATATAGATACAGCGACTGCCCTGCTTGATTCCAGCGGTAATCCTCAAAGTCGTTTGTTAAGAGAAGACGGATTGCATTTAAATGAAGCAGGATATGCGTTATGGAAATCACTTCTTGAACCTTTACTCGAACGTGTATATCGTGAAGAAAAAATAAAAAAAACAGGCTAACCGCGTCAGGGTCAACCTGTTTTGGTGAGGAAAATGGAAAACTAATGGATTAGTTTTCCGGAATTCACTTTTCAGGGTCAATTAACATGGTTTATAATTGTGGTGATTCTAACCACACCAATCTGATCCCTAAAAAGTCAGGGAGAGAGTAAAACGGTTGGCGTCCTCCAATCGACCCAGATCGGAGTAGGCATAATCGATAATAATACCATGCGTATCATCAAAATTATATTTAATACCCCCGCCAAGACTGGGACGAATTTCATTCTCATAATAATTATTTGCACCACCACGAAGGAAAACAATTTCATTCAATAAGGCGACTTCAGCCCCAGCACTCCAGTTCTGTTCTACATCACGGGGATCATAGAAATCTAGATTCCCGGTTACACGTAAATTTTCATTGCTGACGATATCCATAGAAGCACCTAGACGAATCGCGATCGGCAAAGGCCAGCTTACCGTTTCCAAATTCGCATGAACATCATCCGGATTAGAACCCACCGTATTAAAAGGATCGGTACGAACACTCAGATCCCTGCCGCTCATTTGCATTTCAGTTCCAAAGTTAGATAAAACCATCCCCAGTTTTAAACCACTAAAACCTGTATTATACTGAACGCCGATATCCATGGCGAACGCTGTGGCAGAACTTTGACTGATCGTTTCCTGTATAAACTTAACCTGAAAACCAACATGGAATAATTCTGAGATTTTTCGTGCATAGGCGATACCTAAAGCCAGATCATTTGCTTCAAATGTTTCGCCGGTTCCTTCGGGATGCGTCCAGTCAGTTACTTTCATTTCTCCCATTGAAAGATAGGTCATACTGACCCCCACAGAGCCAGCATCACCCATCGAAACCACTCCGCCTAAATAAGAAAGACTAACATCCGCTACCCAGTCAATCTGAGTAAAACTGACCTGGCGTCCTTTGACTTTTGCGATACCGGCCGGATTCCAATACAAAGCTGAAACTTCATCTGCCTGAGCGACATAAGAGCCACCCATGCTTTGGGCTCTGGCGCCAACGCCGATCTTCAGAAAATTTGCTGCCGACGTACCGATATTATCAATCTGTGCCCAGGCAGAAGAAAACAAAAACAGCACCAAAATTAATGCCATAGATCCATGTATTATTTTTTTCATTTTGTCATCCTCCGGTAATTCCGGTTTTAATTCTTTTTAATCCACACATTATTTATAGTTAGTATCATATGATACTGTTAATATTTTTTTAGACAGGATCATACCGACAAGTCGGGATCAAATTTTTATTTTCTTTAGTAGCATATGTCGTTATTTTATTAATGCCATTTTTCCAATATACTCTCCGATGCCGGGTGCATCAATGTGATAAAAGTAGACGCCGAAAGCCACTTCCTGACCGTTCCTGGATTGTAGATTCCAGTTCTCGATGGATGTTTCGTTGGTGTGGTCGATTGTCTGAACCAGATCACCGGCAATATTAAAAATCCGAATTGTACACGAAGGAGGTAGGAAATGAAATTGTACGTTTTTTTCCAGACCAAAGGCTCCAATCTCAAACCGAGAAGAGACTACATAGGGATTGGGCACCGTAGTAATTTTCTGAAGGTCAGTTTCAGTAACCGATGCATAGGATTGTTTCGAAGTACTAAACTGGTATTTATCATTTTCAGAGATCGGTTTAAAGGTCACAATCGTGGCAATATCTCCGGCCACAGGTGGCATTGATCCACTTTCGTCTATTTCAATTATCCAGGTAAAAGCACCATCCGGTTCAATAAACAGAACATCATCACCCGGCGTATAGTCAACGGTTCCATCATTATCCCACATATAATGATCACATTGCCCATTCTGGGTCAGATTATGAATTTCGAACGGAAGCGGCGGTGCTCCAAATGCTCCGGAATCTCCCAAAGTTTCTGTCCAGCGAATTTCATAGTCATCGGTTGTACCGTAGTCATAATAACCAAATTCCTCAATAACGGCATCGGAATTACCGATTGTCCAATAGGCATCTTTAAAACCAGGATCAACATCTGTAATTTTGATTGAAACGCCGTCAAAGATTGGCGCATTATCTATTTCTTCGTTATAAAATGGCCAGTTCTCCACCGCCTGTACCCCCGTCTGGGTAACCTGACCGGTAGCTAAATTGGTAATCGTGAAAAATTTTCCTTCGGAGCTATCTTTAAAGGAAATCTCATAATTATCACCGGTAATTGCCCCCGGATCAATTATTTCTATCGGGAAAGAACTGATATCACTGATACCTGAAGTATGTGTTGTAAAACTGTCTGCGGAGGCGGGTTTAAATCCTCCCACTGTTCCCTTTGGTATGACAGCGACAACGTTATCTCCCGGGCTATCCGCATTTTTTTTGAAGGCGTTATCCAAGGGCGGGATTGGGCCATCATCACGATCATATGCCAGAACAGCATACCAGTACTCAAAGCCATTTTCGACATTCTGATCGGTAAAAGTATGTTTCAGACCGGTGTCATCTCCAAGATAAAAAAATGGTCTTGACTCACTCTCACCCTGAATTCCATTGATGACATCATATTGTGCCAGTGGAATAAAACCTCGAGGGGTACCATTTATATCAATCATAGCCTCACCCCAGTTAAGACCACGATCGGTACTCTTATAAATTTTATACCCCTCGAAGGCATTATTACCGGTTAATTTATCACCGACATGTCCATCAGGATACATTGCATATTCCGTGGGGAAGGCATCCCAATAAAGTTTTACAGAATGGTCCCCGGCGATTGCCCGGACATTGGGAACCGGAGGCGCCTCTGCGGAGGCATAATCATTATTATACAATGTCTGACAAAGCATGGCATTATTAAACAAGTCCTTTTTATTGACGCCATGCACACTGGCCATTGCAAAATTGAGACTTTCTCCAGGTTTCAATTCAAACGGGCCGCTGGCAATCGCATAGGTTATATCCGGCCCCCATGTATTAGGGGTCTGCGTCCAGTCATCAGAATGGGGTGCCACATTGTCCGGTGGTTTGATGCCGGAAGCCAGCTGATCATATTCCGCCAGCGGTGACTGGGGGGCATTACTGTAGGCAAAAACATCCAATGTTGTTAAACCCATAGGTGAGCCCGGATTATCCGGATCTTCCGGTGTTTCCAATACTTTCAATCCTACCCAGCCGACTTTACTGGCGATAAAACCTTCTGCTTTATCGTCACCATCCCATAGATAAGTAAAATTCCACAGGAGACTGTCTTCCGATTCAACATACCCTTCCACATCCGTTCCTTTAGGAATAAAGGCGGCAAAATCATCGGTCCATTCGCCATCACCCTGCTCGGGTGTATCCGGATCATCGTGCATCCCTATAAAAACATCGTTTAAAATTTCTTCCCCGATATTCGTGACGATCATTTTATAAATGATAAAATCTTCATTAATAAAGTCTTCATACTGAATACCCCATATATCAATCCGGATATTGAGAGTGTCATTCTGGTAATCTCCTTGATCAGTTACGGCAAAATACATTTCCCTGGTGGCGACAACTTCACCATTCAAGATGCCGGGAAAATTATTTGAGCCTATCGCAGGCATATAGGGATCATCCGTGGGCCAGGCTGCCGGCCAGGTATCGGGCCGGTCCGAAGCAGCAATTCCATAATTGCCATCTTCATCGGACCAGCCGGCGTCTAATCCACCGATGGGCTCAAACTCATCCTCATGCTGACGGGCAGCACCCAGGGTCCCACAGGCTACTCTCTTCTGTCCGTTTACGATCGCTCCTACCAGAGGCGCCATAGTCCAACGATAGGTGATACCGGAACCGGATGGAAATTCATAACACAAGCCATCGGTTTTCTCGTATCCCAATGTTGCCGAATTACGTATTCTGGTAGTTACATTACCAACATTAAAGATGGAACGTTTGCGATGTTCCGGACCTGCAGGTTTGTTAAGCGAAGCCTCTATTTTTTTATATCCTCTTTCTTTTGCCAGGTAATTGTAGTACGCCGCTTTTGAAGTAAAACTTTTGGCTGGTCTGCTTTCCTGTGCAAATAATGGATCAGTAACCGCAACGAAAATAATTACGGTCATTAACCAAAATTTCACTGTATTTTTTTTCATTGTTTTTCTCCATCTTATTTAAAATGATACCTGCAATCCTAATTCAATCTGACGGGGCGGACCGTACCAGTGTGGATTATGTTCGCCTTCTTCAGAGGTGCCCGGATTAGCCGAATCATCAGGTTTTCCGGTGGATTGAAATACCTGGAGTATATTTTCTTTATCAAGCAGATTCCAGATATTAGCAAAGAGACGCTGTCGAACCCCAAAGAAATGAAAGTCTTTATTTAATCGCAGATTTACAGTACCCGTCCATGGTTTGCGTGCGGAATTATATTCACCGATATGTTTTCCCCGGGCATCTGCCGGTGTATAAGGTAATCCGCTGCCGAATGTTCCTAAGACATTCACTCCCCAATCATCTACCCAGCGTACATCAAATTGAAAGCTGAAGGTATGTGGCTGATCCCACTCCAGGGTGACAGTCTTCTTGGGAGGAATCTGACCGGTGATATTAGCACTGACCAATTCCGTCTGATGGGTTGTCCATCGGTCGGCGTTACCCTCAGCCCTTGAGAAGGTATAGTTACAAATGATCGCATAATGATTTGAGAATCGTTTCGTGAGTCCTAGTTCTATTCCCCGTGTGTTTGCATAGTCCAGATTCACAAACGCCTGGTAATCTTTAGGATCCGTTCTGATATAGGTAAGGGCAATGTAATCGTAAATATCTTTGTAAAAAATCGTTACATCACCGACGACATCTTGAGAAAATATAAATTTTGTTCCGAATTCATAAGCAATGGTGGTTTGTGGTTTCAGATCAGGATTTCCTATTTGCGGTATAAATCCGACAAGTGTATTGATCGGACCGGCCGGATCATTCAGATTTGTTCTACTATAAAGAAAATTAAATTCCGGAAACTGAAAGAACTGGCCGTAGGCGAAATGCATTTTAATTTTATCGGTGACAGGAAAGCCAAATCCTATTCTTGGGCTTACCCTGAATTTTGGATCTGTCGAGACACGCTCCGCAGGATTCCTTACATCAGGTGCATAATCAGCTTTAGGATCGAGGTAATCAAATCTTAAACCAGCATTAACCACAAAGTCATCAAATTCCATCTTATCCTGAGCAAAGGCGGACAACTTGAGTGGTTTGTATTTATAATTTGTTTCCCCGTCATGTTCTCCTATGCCATTACTATTGACAAATGGTATCTGAACTTCCTCTATGGTATAATTTTTGTATTCGAATCCGACCTTAACAAGGTGACTTTTGTGAACCTGACTGGTGATATCACCCATCACCGAAAACTCTTTCGTAGAATAATCCCGGAAATAATCATCATCAGAAATCACCCACAGACTATCCCCATTTTCATCCTGAGACCAGTAGCCACCATAGAATTCATAATTTGAGGTACCATCGAATGCGTCCTGCACCCGTAAAGGAGCAATAATCTGATCAAGATTATCTTTTAACTTATGTTGATAATGATAGTCAAATTGCGCTATTCTTAATGAGTAAAATGTGCGTGTACTCAGCGTGTGTGTGAGGGATAACTTGAATAAATTGCTTTCATTATAATCAAATCCGATATGATCCGGGATTTCTTTAAAATCATCATCATAGAGACGTTGTTTTTGGTCCAGCCGGTTAAATCCCAGGTTAAGTTTTAAATTTTTTATCGGATATAAAACAATATTGGCCGCATACCTTTCCCGGCGGTCCATCGTTGGAAATTCGTGTTCACGTGAAATCGGATTACCCTTTGCGTCATGAACCTGGGAGGTTGAATGATGTAGATAAGTATCTGTATCATGGTAATCTGCCCCAAAGAAAAATGTAGCCGATTTCTTTAGAAAAGGGACCGGTCCGCTTAGCAAAAAATCCGTACGCAGGGTTCCATTATCGAATTCATCAATACCGAATTGATCGGTGCTCATACTCACAGAAGCATGATATTCATCGGAACCTTCTTTTGTCACCATATTAATCACACCGGACATGGCCTCTCCATATTCCGCATTGAATGTTCCCATAATCAACGACAAATCCTGGATAGCATTATTCGGGATATCGGAGGCCTGTCCCCCCAAGAGAGGATCTTTTACATAGAATCCATCGATCATATAAAGAAGTTCATTGGCACGACCACCGCGTACATGAATCGCTTCCGGTTCATCAGAATCATAGGAACCATCGCCATACACAATCAGACCGGCAGTGTAACCTAAGACATCGTTCACAGAATTGACCGGCATGCTTTCAATTTGCTCGGCTGTTGTTACCGTTTGAGTAAAAGTTTCATCTCGCTGGATTAATGGCTTTTCGGCGGTTACAGTAATAGTCTCTGCGGTAAGGATCTCAGGGATCAATTTGAAATTAAGCTTGGTGGTTAAATCGGCATCAATCTGAACATTTTTCACGGTTACCGATTTGTAACCCACCATCGAACCAATCACTGTGTATTTGCCAGGTACGATATTGATGATAAAATAATCACCTTCAATATCGGTTGATCCTCCCTGCAAAGTTCCTTCGAGGACTACATTCATTCCGGCGATTGGTTCACTGGTTTCGCCATCCAAAGCAATACCGGCAATTTTTCCTGTTGTTCCGGCTGAAATCAGTGAAATAAATAAAAGCGCTAATACAAATCCTGATAGTATCTTTTTATACATATCTAATTCTCCTCTAAAATAATTTGGACAATGACGTGATCAGGAATTTGAAATCGATTGAAAACTAAACCACTCGTTAGGATTTTAGAAAATGACAGGTGAAATTTGATCCTTTTTTCACTAATAAAGAAACCCGGGGTACTACTATTTTCCATGTTATATGCTGGGATAATGATAGTAATAAAAGAAGGTGATGGACAGTGTCGATGTGTAGGCGGTGTGTTTTATCCAGTGAAGGTAATCTTCTTTCGATTAAACCGTATATGCTGTTGTAACTAAATACTTTATTATTTCCGTCGGGGCGATTAGCAAAGATTTTACTAACTGAGTAAATTTTTACATCGGTCGTGCATATTTAGAAAGTAATTGTTTTCTCCTGTCTCTGGAGACCGGAACAATCAAGCCATTAATTAAAACGACACAACCACCATTTCCCTCAGTGTCTCCGCTATGATTGACGCGATGATATTCTTTGATATTATTCAAATTAATCAGATAGGATCGATGAACCCTTAAAAAATTATATGCTTTAAGCAATTTTTCAAATTCTTTGAGAGTTTTAGACACCACCTCTTTTGTTGAGGAATTAACAAAATATATTTCTGTATAATTTCCTTCGGCTTTGCACAAGGCGATATCATTAATTGAAATAAACATAAGGCCATTTTGATTGGGAATACCGATCTTATCTACATGAATATCCAAATGGTCATACTTTTCAAGGAGATTTGCCAATTTATTTCCGACAGTGGACTCAATATCTGCAGATCTTTGGGTTAACTTTATTCTTGCTCTTTTAACAGAATTTTGCAGCTCTTCAACATCGATAGGTTTTAGAAGATAATCAAGAGCATTTTCCCGTAATGCCTTTATCGCATATTCACCATAAGCAGTCGTAAAGATCACTTCAAAATTTATTTTTTCTAATTTAGCAAGGAGTGAAAAGCCATCGCCATCAGGCATGACAATGTCTAAAAATATTAAATCCGGTTGATGTTCTTTAATCGCTCGCAACCCGCTGTCAACCGAATCGGCGAGATCCAGCACTTCTACATTATCACAATACAGATCCAACAAGTTAACCAACAACTTTCTGCTTTTTTCTTCGTCATCAATGATAATTGCCCGAATCATTTCGTTTACCTATTAGTCTCATTTGGGGTAGTGTCAATTATAACCACAGAGGACACGGAGAAGTCTATCAATTTTATTTATGTTAATACGCTCTTTCATTATCTCCTCTCTGTGATCTCTCAGAATATTACTCTCTTTATTCCATCATATAGTTTGTCAATATTATAATTGATCAACACTCCAACTCTGATATTCCCTGCTTTCAGAAAAGTTAACACTTGACCAATATGAATACTTTTAATTTCTTTAACAAACTTTAATTGAACAATTACCTTTTTTTCTATTTGCTTATGCTATTCATAAATCACCGAGATGGTTAAAAAATTCTAATGTAATTGTCTAATAAATAGATTATTTACGATGATGAGTTAGTTTTATAGTTATAAAAATTCTAAATATTTAATTTTTAAAAATAAATATACTCCGTCGCTCACCCGAAGGGTGAGCACTAGGTTCTCTGTGGTTTTATCTTTTAATCCCATTTTTCACCTTTTATAGAACTTTAAACACTACCCTTTTTGGGAGGTTGTGTCAGAAGCATCGATGATTGGTATGGTAATCGCAACCTTTGTACCGGTCTTTTCTGTACTTTCCTCCGAAAGATCGGTTATTTCCAGTCGTTCATTTTCTTTTTGTTCAAGATTTAACAAATTTATTCGATTCCGTGTAATTTCCATCCCACTTGACTTCTGCAGATTATCCTCTTGTTGCTTTAATTCCAGTGATTTCCTTATTCCAATACCGTTATCCTCAATCACATAGTATATTTCATTATCTCTTTTTTTCAAACTGATCTTTACCAATCCCGTATCCGTATTATTCTGAATGCCATGTTTTACTGCATTTTCAACATAGGGCTGGATAAGCATATTGGGTATCATTATTCGGGGAGTATCAATCTGGGGATCTACATCAATTTCGTAATCGAATTTATTCTCGAATCGCAGTTTTTCTAAATCCAAATAAAGCCTCAGTGATTCCAATTCTTCCGATATTGAAATTGAGGTTTTGTCGGAAAATTCCAGAGTTAATCGCATCAGCCTGGCAAATTTTGATAAATATTCAAGGGCTGTTCTTTTCTCATTACTGGTCAGAAAATATTGAATCGAGTTGATCGTATTAAATATAAAATGTGGATTCATTTTTGCTCTGAGAGCCTGCATCCGTAATTCTGTCATCTTTTCCTTTATCGCACTGTTTCTTTTCTCACGATCTCTGATGACCTGGATTAGAAGATACAAACCCAGGAGAATAAGTAATATCAAAAACAGTCGAAACCATAAAGTTTCCCAGAATGGCGGTAGAATCAAAATTTTTAATGATGCTCCCTGTTCATTCCAGACGCCATCATTGTTTGAACCAATGACTTTAAATGTGTACGAACCGGGATTTAAATTTGTGTATACGGCAGTATTATTATTTCCGGGATAAATCCAATCACTATTAAAACCCTCCAGTTTATAGGCGTATTGGTTTTTTTCAGGATTTGTAAAATCCAAGGCAGCATATTCTATCGTAATATAGTTTTCCTCATAAGATAACTGAATCTCTTCCAGGTTATGAATATCTCTGTTTTTTTGGATACTCTCCCCGTAAATATTAAAATCAGTGATTACAATATCAGGTATATATGCATTTGATGTAATATCCGAGGGATCAAATATATTAAATCCATTAATACCTCCAAAGGCTAATTGACCGGATTTTAACATACAATTGGCATTTAACCCAAAAACATTACTCTGTAATCCATCCTGAGCATCAAAATTTTTAAATGTCTCACCCACGGGATCAAATTTGGACAATCCTTTATTGGTACTTAACCAGAGATGTCCGTTTTTATCCTCAAGTATTCCGTTAATAACATTATTGGGGAGACCGTTTTTTTCAGTATAATATGAAAATTTATCTTTATCTCTCTCAAATTTATTTAATCCCCTACCTGTGCCAAGCCAGAGTACCTGATTTTTATCTTCGTAAATCGTGTATATGTTATAGTTTCTAATATTTCTAACCTTCTTTTTATCAAATTTATATCTTTTAAATTGAACAACTTTTCTTTGCGGGTCATCCGGATCCATTATGACTTCATTTAAACCATCATAGGTACCCACCCAGATGGTACCCTTTTTATCCTCAGTTATTGATAACACATTATCATGACTAATACTATTCGAGTCTGCCTGATTATACGTGTATTGTTCATATTCCCCTGTGATAATACTTTCCCTTCCAAGCCTGTATAATCCTTCTTTGCTTGAACCAATCCAGATATTGCTGTTCTGATCTGAAAAAATAGTGTTTATCATAAATCCACTGATATCATTCGATTTATCTGATTTCTGTAAAAATTGTCTAAGATTTCCATGGCTATCAAAATAATTTAAACCGTTATATGTGCTCACCCACAACGTGCCATTCGAATCTTCATCTATGGATGAAATATAATTGCTGCCAAGTTTCCCCGGTTCTCCAGGACTGTTCTTGAAATGAGTGAAATTACCATTCTCCGGATAATAGCAGTTCAATCCTCCGCCCAGGGTTCCAATCCAAAGATGACCTTTACTATCTTCAAACAGGGAGCTGACATTATTTAAACTCAGACTGTTTGGATTAAAGGGATCATGTCTGAAATGCTGGAATTTGTTCGTATGAAGTATGTATTTATCGATCCCACCCTGATAAGCGCCAATCCATAAAACGCCCGATCTATCCTCATAAAGAGATGCAATCTGATTGCTGCTTAGGGTTCTCGGGTCAGATTCACTATGTCTGTACAAGTTGATTTTATTTCGTTGACTATCGAATTTATTCAATCCGGAATAGGTACCTATCCACAAGTTACCAAAACTATCTTCCTCTAATGACCAGGTAAAATTACTGATCGTGCTCCCTGGTCCCTTTTGATAGGTAATAAATTCAACCGTTTCTTTGGTGATATCTTCTTCATCACCAAGATCTACATTGATTAAACCCTGTCCCCAGGTGGCCAACCATAAGGAATGTGAATGATCTTCAAAAATTGAAACGATGTTTTCATTATCCTTTGATAATCGAATAATCTGCCCGCTGTTTTGATTAAACAGATGCAATCCTTTGCCGAAAATACCTACCCATAATCGTCCTGCATGGTCATACAATATTGATCGGATAAAATTATTCTTATCTTCAGGGAGTGAATTTTTATTAAAAAGAAATCGGGTAAATTTTACCGGACCATCATTATCATTTTCGCTAAATTTCAGACGATTTAAACCATTGGAAGTGCCCGCCCAGATATTCCCGTCGTTATCCTCCTGTATACACCAAACATTGTTATCACTCAGACCAGTAGAATCACTAGGAACATGATAAAACTTCGTAAATTTTTCGGTATCCCGATTAAATCTGTTTAATCCACCACCGATGGTCCCAACCCAGATATTGTTTTTACTATCTTCATAAATTGAGATGGTTTCATCTGAAGAAATCGAGTGCGGATCCTCGGGATCATTTGTATATTCCCGGTACTGAATACCATCATATTTTATTAAACCATAGAGCGTGCCAAACCACATAAATCCATAATGATCCTGAATAATAGCATAGATATAATTATGTGGAATACCTTTTTCAAAAACCAGGTGTTCAAAACGAACTGATTTGCTTTGGGCAAAGATTGTTATTGGTAAAGCAAGGAGTATTAGTCCGAGAAAACAGCCAAACCTTTTCATATGTCTTTTCTGAATATTCATCTCTTCTTAATCCGGTAAAGGCATATAATGACCAGTTATTTTCATAAAAATAATAAAAAAATCGAATTGAGACTAAAAAATAGTGGCGGACGCTATCGCTCGCAATGATAGCCACATAATAGTCATTGCGAGTCACGACGAATGAGTAGCCTGCCCGCCTGCCCCGTAAAATGGGGTCAACGATGCGGCGGGATATCAGCCGCAGCTGATCCCCCCGGGGCGGAAAGCAATCTCATGTAATTATTGATGTTATGTCCATATTTTACGGAGTAAAAGATATTATAGTTTCACTTTTTAACTAACTCTCTATTGAAAATCACCTGTATACCTTTAAAGGATCATCCTATTTGCATCATGACCGGGAATTCTATACATTTTTGGATACATGTGGTAGCTCCATTATTATCTATGGGAAGGGATTCTATGAAATGGGTGATTCCGCTATTGTTCATTATCGGGTGCTCAACTCAAGTCCCCGATCAGCAAACCACCATCGATTCATAGGTATTCGATCAGGAAATACGAGAAACAATTAAATTACCGAATAAATTACAGGAATTATCAGGACTGGCTATGACAAACAATGGTTGTTTGTTTGGACATAATGTCGAAAAAGCAGATATTTATCAAATCGATTTGCCGGAGATGCACTGGTTTATGCAGGTAGTGAATTACGAAGTTTTTTATTTTAAATACAAAAGAGGTGACCAATGAAAATCTTTAAAATATTTTTTTCAATAGTGCTTATTATTACGATGAGTGGTTGCCTTACCTTCCGCATCATCCATTACAGTATTGAATTTTCTGATGATTTTAATATTGGCAAAGTCACTGTTGCTTACACGGATATCCGCAGTTCTGAAGAAGACGCAGATAAACGTTCAAAAGAATTTAAAGAGTTGATAAAACTCTATAAGGATGAGGCATTTTTACTCGATCAGGTTGAAGATGGAATTTATGTAAAAGAGCGGCAGTTGTTCGAAAAGGATGGCTCTCTAAATGCGCATTTTTCAGGAATTTTTGAAAAATTAAAAATAAATGAGAATGAGTTAAAGGTGAAGAATAATGAACGATTTATCTTGCTTGAAATATCACCGGAGGAAAAAATTGAGACCGATGGTAAATCGCATCGTAGCGATCAAAATGTTCTCCTAGTCTGGCCAAAAGATCAGAAAAAAATATATTTCAAAATAATTCAAACAGTCTATGATGAGACGACATATCCCCTGATTGACGAATACAGAAACTGGAAAAGATCCAATTGAGAGATCTCGGATTATATAGAAATTTATCTCCCATGATGCCATTATCACCAAGAACTTTGTTACTTTAGCAATGTTCTTGAGTCATGCTGCTGGCGACGATTTTACTTTATTGTCAATCCGGTGATTCGATAATTAAATTCATAACCCATAGTGCGGCTCCACTCATGGTCATTTTTTAATTTCATCTGCGTGCCTTCAATGGGCCCCACCGGTTTGCCATAACTATAGAACCAGTTTATAATGGGACTTCCTTTATATTCAAGCGTAATCCAATATCTGTCCGGTGTTAATAATAATTGCTGTGAAGAAAAGTCAAAATCTACCCAAAAGTAACCCATTTTTGAGGGAAGCTGACCTAAATCCAGTGGTTGGCTAATAGCGGCAACTTTGCCTGGTTTTCCCTGTTGATCTTCACGCAGTTCAATATGCAGGACTCCTTCTCCTCCGAATTTATGAAGAGCGAGCCCGACCTGATGTAATCGAATCGGCTTATCAATGATAAACATCTGGGCATAATCTGATTTACCGGTTACATATTCTGCTGTTTCAACCAGAAAATTTTTCTGCAATTCCAGAATATTTTTATCTTTCCCTGTCTTTGCAATCCTGCTAAATGCAAAATTTATTCCCTCGGGAAATTCAAGATTGCCGTAAATAAAAGTCTGATTAAAAACAAGATTTCCTAATTGGGTAGGATCATAAATTGGCGTTTTCTTTTCGGATGGGATCGCTGGTGGACTATATGTTGCTTCTACGAACGGCATCAGCAGCAGTTTTTGTGGCCCAAAATTTTGTTTACTTCCCTTAATATCACTCTCATCTCTCTTGAAGTCTGCCTCTACACTTTCCTGGAAGGAGATTAATGCCTGTGATCCTTTTTTACGGGTCCAGCGAACAAGCCCATCGTAGATGGTTTCATTATTATCAATGCCCACTTCTCCCCTTATAAATCGATTGCTGACAAACAGTTCACTCTGCTGAGGATCAAATGGCATCCATCCCAGGTCAGGGAAATAAACCTCTATCCAGGAATGACGACCCTGAGCCATATTTAAACTGAGAATTTGATCCCCCACTTTTACCTCATAGGGTTCTTTGAGTGTCATACCATTGACTATTCTGACAGGTATTCCCTGGGCACGCATGAGAGCGGCGCTGAGATGAGAATAGTTCTGACAATTACCTTTACCTGAATGTAAAGAAAATAAAGCGCCATATTCTTTTGGGATTAAAACATATTTCATATGATCGATTACCCAGGATAAGATTCTTTGTACCGCATCAAATTGGGTTCTCGCCCCCTGAACAATTTCTTTTGATTTACGTTTTATTTCCATGTGATCAACCGGAACTTGTTCAGAGGAAGAAAGATAAGGTGTAAATTTTCCAGCCAACGTAGCCACCGGAAATGACGATTGTATATTTATCGGTTTTAGTGAAACAGAATTCTCAGACATAAATGATATTTCCACCCGAAAGGGATTTTTCGGATTTTCCCAGGTATAGTCTACAATTTTATTCCCTCGTTTATCTGCCCATTCCTTTTTTTTCTGGGGTTCAAGATTAAAATAGATATTAAAATCAGAGACTTGTTGAATATAAGTAGGTGAAGTAAATGATTGAGGAATGACATAGCTGAGCGTGACCGTTACTGTCTCCTCTGTCGGCTCAATATTCTGAATTAATTTATATTGAATCGTAGATTTTTGCCCGCCGTTTAGCAAATAATTCTCAGCACATAACAGGTGGGCAGCAAACAAAAAATATAAGCCGACTAATTGGTAACAGTACTTTTTTTTCATCATACCCTTCTATAAATTTGAGTTACAGATATTTTTTTAATAGATCCTCATAAAACCTTTTAAGATTACTTCAAGCAATTTTTCAATGATATGCTGACTATGCTGTATTTCGGTTTCATTAACAAAACGGGTAAAACCACTAATATCTGGTGTAAATATCAGCGCGTTATCATCACTCATTGTATATTCCTTTCTAAATAATTACCATCATTTTTTATATGCTTGCATATCTGAATAGTCAGCCCCGCTGATACACCATTATTTATTAAGGTTTACTCATTGCAATTCAAAATACATTTTGATATTTTTAAATCACTACGCAAACCAAGGTTTTAAACAAAAAATTTAATTAACCATGAAGCATATAAAGATAACGAAGAAAAAATATAATATCATATAAAACGCCAAGGAAATTATGAAAACACTTTATTTGCTTCGTCATGCTAAATCAAGTTGGAAATATCCGGAGCTGGATGATTTTGAAAGACCGTTGAATAAACGTGGAAAGCAGGATGCCCCTGCCATGGGCCAATTATTACAGTCTAAAAATATCATACCCGATCTGATATTATCCAGTCCCGCAAACCGGGCAGCAATGACAGCCAGAATTATTGCCGAAAATCTATCTTTGCCTTACCACCGGATCAATTATAATGATCTGATCTATGAAGCGGGTAGTGAGATATTATTTGATGTCGTGAGAACTATAAATCCCTCTGTAGTGAGTGCGATACTGGTCGGCCATAATCCCGGTATCACTACTTTTGCTAATTTAGTCGCCAATCACCGCGTTGGGAATATCCCTACATGTGGAATATATGGTGTAGAATTGAATATCGCTTCCTGGCAGGAAATTTCCGAGAAATGTGCAACCTTTAAATTTTTTGAATACCCTAAAAAACCATAAATCTGGGATACTATGAATAAAAAAAGTAATTGCCCGGCGTAATACTGGGACACCGTACAGATTTTTGTATGATCAGAAAAAGTGTATGTAAAAATGTTACTGATCTATAACGGAAATACATATTTAAGAAAATGTTCTTCCACTTCACCAAAATTTCGATAAATATAATCTGCTTCTATTAAATTTTCTTTTTCCAGTGTAGTGGTAATAGCTATTACAGTGATTCCGGCATTTTTTGCTGCTTTTATTCCCATTGGGGCATTTTCGATAACCATACATTGATTTGTTTTTAAACCTAACAGTTTTGCACCTTTCAGGTAAGGTTCAGGAAAAGGTTTTGTATTTTCAACATCATCGGAAGTAACAATTGCTGAAAAATAACCATCAAAAAATTCGTTTATTATTGCCGTCACCCGGATACGCTGTCCCCCGGTAACCACTCCCAGCTTAATACCCCTTCTGAGAAGAGTATCTAAAAGAGAATAAAGACCATCATAAAATTCCGCTTTAAATATGGAATTGTAGTATTTGATCTTCTCATCCATTATTATCTGTCTTTGACCTTTATCAATACCGTACTTGTCGGTTAACATCTCAACCACCGATTTTACACCGCGTCCTTCCAGATGATAAAAATCTTTCTCTTTAACAGTGGCTTTATAACGACTGAAGGCATGTTGCCATGCCTCCAGATGTTGTTCCATACTTTTTAATAGGACACCGTCCAGATCAAACAAGACCCCCTGATATTTCAAAAAAGATCCTTTCTATTACTTTGTTCTTATTTTCTAAACAATCGGTTTTCTCTTCTTACGATATCTTTGGAACAGATTTGCATCCAGTTTTTCCATATAAGCTTCCTGTTCCCAGATAATTCCTTTTTCTTTTGGTAAAAATTCCCGCACATATTCAGCGATATAAAGACATCTTACAAAATGACGATATTTCTCTGATGCATAATATTTAACCTGAAGAATTCGCTCATTTCTTTCCTTCTGCTGCATCACTTGGAAAAAGGAAGTGTCCTCGATCCAAATCAGCCAATTACGATACCAGGCTTCGAATGGTACTAACCAGACACCTACTTCCCCTTTTCCATGGATTGACCGCAAGCGCCCATATAGATTTCTTATTTGTGTAGCACCAATATCTTCAGAGAGAATTTCATTGCCCCCCAGAAACACGACTTGTGAAAGATATGCCGCACCTTTTTCTTCATTGTTCTGGATAAAGTGACATTTGCTCAAAAATATTCTTGCCAGGAGATTATCCGGTTGCTGGTTCAGTACAACACTTAAATTCTCCTGAGCTGTCTCATACCTTTTTTCAATAAAACAAAAGACACCGGTTGCGATATCAAATGATACCGTCTGTTTAGTTGCCAGAAATATTTTTGCGTACAATCGTTGCATCATATGATATGCATAAGAGCTGAGCTTATTCTCATTCATTTGACGACGGAGACCGAGCCAGGCCTGAAAATATTGTTGTGGTTCAGAAAGTTGGGCAGATAGATAATCAGAAATCAGTTTCTTCATATCCTCAGCCGCCTGTTGCCAGTTGGGCGCACCGGTAACCTGAGCATAGTCTGCCCACATCTTAACAGCAACGTCATAGTTATGATTGAAGAATTTATCTTCCGCTTCCTCTACCAGATTTTCAAAGGAAGACCAGATGGAAACCTGTTTGATTTTCTCATCCATATGATAAAATTATCGTTTCATCAAATCTTTAACAAGTAATTTTTACCTATTGCGTAAATAAGATGACTAAAAAGATTTTTATAACAGCGCCTGGTTGCAAGGACAAAGGGATTGATAATAAACTCTGCCAGGGATAATATATTTTATTTATAGATAATTATTTGGCACCTGTATCGCAATCTAAACGGATGATGCAAGCAGTATTCTTATAATACTGTTTATTAAATTATTTTGGAATAAGACCTGTGCAATATCCTGAATTACTATTTTCGACTAATTATCACGAAAAAATTAGAAATATTAGAAAAAATAATTGCGCTTCATATATTGAAGACTGGGGAATTTTTATTTGGTTTATTCAAAATAATTAAACAGGAAAATAATCAGAACAATCAATTTCTCATAACATATTTTTCTCATAAATTACAATCTGATCTTTACCCTGACTTTTTGCATCATAGAGGGCGGCATCAGCTGCTTTAATTAAATCATTCTGTGAAAGATCTTTACTCATAGAGGCGATTCCTGCGCTAAAGGTAACCGAAATTACCCGTCCCTCGAATTTAATTTGTGTGTTTTTGAATTCCACACGAATACGATTAACAAACATTTTAATATTTTGAGCAATATCTCCACTAGCTATTAAGGCGAACTCCTCACCACCATACCGAAAGGCAAAATCCTCCTGACGCATATTTTTTTGTAAAATTTGTCCAAAAAACCGCAATACCTCATCACCTGCCGAGTGCCCATAGGTATCATTCAATTGTTTGAAATTATCCAAATCTATCATAATTAATGAAAACGGAAGTTGGTGCTCATTAAAGAGAGTAACCGCTTTTTGGAGAATCTTGTCAAACGAGCGGCGGTTAAATAAATTCGTCAGTGCATCTGTGCTGGCCTCATCACGATATTTATTGACATTCTCCAGTAGTTGCGCTGTCATTCCAGTCAGGTCGTGTAATCTTCGTGATGGTTGTGTTAAAAACTGATATCTTTTAAACGCTTTTATTATCACACTTTCCAATGTCTTTAATTCCAGTGGCAATGTAAGTAAATAGTTAACATGCGCTTTGTTAATAACATTTTCAATCAGTTCCTTATTTAGCTCGTGAGTCAAATATATACGCTGGGTATTCGGATGTTGACGCATAATATATCTTAAAAAATCGATAGTATTTCTATCTTCTGATTCATAAAATGCTACGACAGCTCCTGCTTCCGTTTCACGCATCATTTCAATCATAGTCTTTTTATCCGTAGCATAGATTATATCAATCTCCTGCAATTGTAACAGATCAAAATCCACTCCGGATACATTGGTATCCGTTTTATAGATTAATAGATATTTATCCGACATTTTATTCTCAAGGGATATAATTTAAAATGTAAATCTGATCAATTCATAGCGTCCCGATGAATCGGGACAAATAAATATCAAATGGATTAGAGACTAAATAAACATAGAGACTTGATTTAAAGAACTCACCCTAAATCCCTCTCTTGGAAAGAGAGGGACTTTAGGGAGCCCCTTCTCTTTTCAAGAGAAGGTCAAAGATGCGGCTTAGACACAGGTTTGGGGATGAGTTTTATAAATCCTTAATTGAATCATTTTTTTAAACCGGACACTCATGATTTGTCATTTTTAAACCTGAGAGCAGCCTTCACAAATTCCCTGAATAAGGGGTGCGCCCGCATAGCTCTTGATTTTAATTCCGGGTGGAACTGGCATCCGACAAACCAGGGATGGCCGGGTAATTCTATAATTTCAACTAATGTTCCGTCCGGAGATAATCCGCTGAAAGTCAAACCCTTTTGATTTAATGTTTCCCGATACTTATTATTTACTTCATATCGATGGCGGTGGCGCTCGCTGATCACTTCACAGTTATAAGCTTCATATGCCCTTGAATCCTTACGAATTTTACAGTCATAGGCACCTAATCGCATCGTGCCCCCTTTCTGTCGAATTTTCTTCTGGTCCTCCATTATATCAATCACCGGATAAGGAGTATCAGGTGCAAACTCTGAACTGTGGGCATCCATCCAACCAACAACATTTCTGGCAAATTCAATGACTGCACACTGTAATCCTAGACATATGCCAAAAAAAGGTATACCATTTTCCCTGGCAAATTTGACCGTGTTCACTTTTCCTTCAATACCGCGTTCACCAAAACCACCAGGTACAAGAATTCCTGAAACACCCTTTAAATACTTATTCTCCAAATTGTTGATAATCTTTTCCGTGTTTACCCATTTAAGTTTAACGATCACATCATTTTCAATACCGGCATGTACAAAGGATTCCATAATGCTTTTATAGGCATCAGGCAAAGAGACATACTTACCACAAATTGCTACTGTCATTTCCCGATTGATGGATTTGAACCGTTGAATTAATTTTTCCCACTGATCAAGATTGGCTTCGCTGCCGTTAAATCCGAAATGTTCTGCGACCAGAGTATCAAAGCGTTGACGGGCAAAGACCAGCGGGACTTCATATATTGTCGGGACATCTATCGCTTCAATTACGGCTTCCGGCCTCACATTACAGAAAAGAGCAATCTTATCTTTAACAGCCTTTGGAAGCGTACGATCGCTGCGGCATAGCAGTATATCAGGCTGAATACCGATTTCACGCAAACGCATAACAGAATGTTGTGTCGGTTTTGTTTTTAATTCATCTCCACCGGAAATAAATGGAACCAGGGTCAGGTGTATATAAAGTGTATTATTTCTATCTTCATCCAATCCAAATTGACGAATGGCTTCAAGGAAAGGCTGGGCTTCAATATCACCAACCGTACCGCCGATTTCTACAATGACGATATCAAGTTTTTTATCTTTATTAACCCTTTTGATTCTACTCTTGATCTTATCAGTAATATGAGGGATCACCTGAATCGTAGAGCCCAGAAAAACGCCCTCGCGTTCTTCTCTTAGGGTTTCATCATAAATTTGACCCGTCGTAGCATTATTCAGTCGGGTCATATTCTGATCAAGGAATCTTTCATAATGCCCAAGATCAAGATCTGTTTCAGCACCATCATCGGTGACATAGACTTCACCATGTTGAAAAGGACTCATGGTTCCGGGATCTACGTTTAAATAGGGATCAAGCTTCAAAATCGAAACACTCAAACCCCTTGCTTTCAGTAAATATCCGAGAGAAGCACAAGAAATGCCTTTACCAAGAGATGATACTACACCGCCAGTGATAAATATATATTTACATTTTTTCATCGATAGATTCCGCCGTTAAATGATGCACATTTATGAAATCTCTGATATTTTCCAGATTATCAGTGGCAACAATGACATTATCAAATTTATTGACATAACAGGGCCGTCGATATACCCATTCTATCATAGGAGCATCACCAATTTTCAGCAGTGGTTTACCCGGGAGTCTCTGCGAGGCATATCCGGATGGAATGATACAAGTGATTTTCATTTTAAATAAGTATCATGATATAAAAGAAATAGAATCAAGCACTTAACAACAAAATCTGCTATTTAAACATTAAAATTTCAAACAAATAAAATATAACCGATTGTTTTCCTGCACTAATAAAACCTATTATGGGAATTAAAGATACAAAATTTCAAGGACATATAAAACAAAAATTAGGAGAAGACCATACCGATCCTTTTTGGTTGAGGTCTCATGAGATACCAATGTGCAAGGATACTCTATCGACTATTACAGAAATAATCTTAAAACGACGCATTTCTCTCAGGTTTGAGATCTCAAATTAAACAGCGATTGGACGATAACAGATAAAAAAAAATCGCCTATTGGCGATTTTCTTCTATAACCAGTTTATTCAATGCGGGATCGTCGAAGAAATAATGATGGGGGTTAACCTCTTTTCCTTTAAAATGTACTTCAAAATGCAGATGGGGGGCAGTAGCAACGCCTGTTTTTCCTACCAGCCCTATCTTGTCACCTCTTTTAATCCGTTGTCCTCTTCTTACCAGGATTTTCTGCATATGACCATATCTTGTTTCAAATCCATAGATATGATCAATAAAAACACAATTTCCATAGCCACCTTTATATTCTGCTATTTTCACGACACCATCAGCGGCCGCATAAATTGGAGCACCTCTTTTGGCAGCAAAGTCAATACCTGGATGTTTTTGATATCTTTTAAATATTGGATGTAATCGCATCCCAAAATCAGAGGTAATTCTCCCATCAAGGACCGGATGCAGAGCCGGCATATGACGAATGCTGTCTTCTTTCGCGTAATAAGTACTGAGGAGGTCACTGTAGCTTTCTAATTCTAATTTTACTTCCCGTTCAAGTTTATCGATAAACAGCATAGATTCATTTAAGTTTTCCGCAACTTCCGGATTTACCACCTGATCGGCAAATTTATACTCGAAATTTGTTCCACCAATACCCACTTCCCGTACATCATCCCCCAGTTCATTCAGACCCATGATCATTCTGATCTCATCATCGCGGTCTTCAACAAGCGCTAGCTGACCGTTTATTCCTTCAACTTTCTCCTTCATTTCATCAATTTGGATTTTTAAAAACTGATTATTCTTTTCTAAAAATTCCACTTTCGAATCGTAGCGGAATTCCAGCAACCAATCCAGAATGAATTTTCCACCAACTAAAAACGTTGTAAGAAAAAGAGTTGAGAAGAGAATAAATTTAGTGCGGGATAATTTATATTCTTTTATATACGATTTATCTTTGGATACAAAAATTATCGTAGATTCCTCTTTAATCAAAATATGCTCCTTGCCCCCTTGATTTGTGAGATATAATATTTAGTTGAATGTGAAAAATGTAACAGAACCACCAGTCTCTCACAAAGTATTTAAATTCAATATTTTTGTCAAGTCTTTTATGCTCAAAAAACATCCTTTTTTTGATTTTTTTCACTCAACTATTAGTTTCGGTTAAATTTTAAGAATAATTATGGAAAAATGAAGAAAAAAGTAATAATTCAGCATAACCTATTGTAATTTTTATGTTTAGGTGATTAATTAACGAAAAAGTGCATGGTTTGTAAATTTTAGAGCTCATACGACCGCGATACAACATATGACCATTTCTTCATTTTTCTCCATAGCAATATAAAAAACCATCACGTGCACCGATATATATTTTTTTATCATATACGATGGCTGTTGATTCGAAAGCACTTCTTAATTTTTTGTTCAGCAATTTAAACGTTAGATTATGATCAAATTCGAATAGATAGATTCCCCTGTATCCGGTGGCAATAATTTTATTCTCAACAATAATAGGTGTTGAAATTGATGGGCCAATCTGCTTTTTAAATAATAGCTGTGGTATCGGGTATCTTTTTTTATTATTTGGCCCCGGAACGGTTCCTGCTGTTTCATCTAACTTTGTATGATCGACAATATAAAGATTGCCGTCAATCCCTATAAAAGCACAAAGTGAAGGATGGTTCATTTTTTTTGTGGAGTCATTAACACCCACAGATCCAATGATCCCTCCCTGCCAGGTTTCAATACTGTCATCTTCTACCGGAAAATACCAGACCACTGATTCTGCGGGAGGTCTTGACGGATCGAGTTTAAATACACCGCCTTTACCCTCAATGTATTGCTTTTCTACAGTCACCAGCAAACACTGATCATCGGTGACAACCGGCGAACCATCCATATCAGAACCGATATAAAAATCCCAAACCAGCTGGTTTGTTGATAAATCATAACCATAAACATGGCCGGAACCAGCTGTGATATAGACTGTATTATTTAACCGCGCCGGAGATGATTCCACGACCAGATTTCCACCATGCCGGATTTGGTCTGATCGTTCATAGAGTTTTATCTGCTTAAATACTTTCGGTTGTCGCATGCCATTCTTTAATGCGGCATATTTTGGATCCGGATTTAAAACCGTAAATAATGCATTTTCCAGACCAATGTAAGCGATATTATTAACGAGAAGTGCCGAAGCATCAACATCGCGGCTATAACTATCAGTTCGGGTGACATTTAGTCTCCAGAGTTCTCTTCCGGAAAAATAAGATACTGCCCTGAAGCTGGGAACATATTTTGAATACAGATCCTTTTCAAATCCTCGCCGGCTTCCTTGTAACAGGATAATACTCTCTTCCAGATTTTGTGCTGTCCGGTTGATCCATAGGGTGCCTGTACCCTTGATGACATCATCAAATTTATATTTCCAGATCAATTTTCCTGTGCGGGCATCTATCTTTCTTACATGATGATCTAAAGATCCCTGGATTAAATATAGATGATTATCTTCCCGAACCAATAACGGTTGCCCTGTCCATCCACTACCCGCCCATTCTTTCTCACCGATTTTCTTCGAAATAACTGTTTTACCTTTGCCCAGATCATATTTCCAAATAAGATCAAGTCTGGATGGTGCCTTATTTCCATAATAATTTCGTTTTCCTCCACCAAGAAAACTTTGGATGATCACATCGACGGAAGAAGTTTTCCCGCCTGAGAGGCTGAAATAATCCTGGGAATATCCCCCTGTCATCAAACCGAATATAATTATAATGATAAAAAAATAAGTTTTACCCACCGGTTTCGTCTCCATAGTCGTAACTTTTTCTAGTCAAAATCTATGTTCCACAATAAAATAAAACAATACTAATTCTTAAATAAAATCCGTGTTAATCCGTGAAATCCGTGGACCATTTTTTTTTGTTTGCATCATCGCTGCGGTATGAATAAATCAGGTTAGTTATAAAAAATAACAAACCCCGCCGCAAGACGGGGTTGGTATGAACAATAGTGGGTAAATCAACCCAAATAATATCTGAGTACTTTACTCCGTGAACTATGTCGTAATCTTCGTAGCGCTTTTTCTTTAATTTGACGGACACGTTCCCGGGTCAGTTTAAACTTTACACCGATTTCTTCAAGTGTATGCGGTTTTTCCCCATCCAGGCCAAAATATAATTTTAATATCTTCGCTTCCCTGCCGGTCAGCGTATTCAGAATATGATTGACCTCTTCTTTTAAAGATTCACCCATCACTTCCGAATCCGGTTCAGGATCTTGTTGATTTTGAATAATATCGATTAGTCTGCTATCACTATTCTTCTGTAACGGTGAGTCCATCGAGACAGAACGTGTGGCCATTTTAATTGTATCCGATATATCTCCGGATTCCACATCAAGTACACTGGCAATTTCTTCAGGCGTAGGTTCACGTTCAAATTCCTGTTCCAGCATACTGTAAACTTTTCCTATTTTCGTCAATGTGCCAACCCGATTTAATGGAAGTCGAACAAGACGGGATTGTTCAGCAATTGCCTGTAGAATAGATTGCTTGATCCACCAAACCGCGTAGGAAATAAATTTAAATCCCCGGGTTTCATCAAATCGGTAGGCAGCCTTCATCAATCCCAAATTACCTTCATTGATCAGATCTTCCAGCGACAAACCATAATTTTGATATGATTTCGCGACGCTCACTACGAAACGTAGGTTAGCACTTACCAGTCGTTTCAATGCATGTTGATCGTTTAATTTGATCTTTTGGGCTAAATCTATTTCTTCAGCGGGTGTTAATAACTGAACTTCTCCAATTTCTCTTAAATAATTTTCCAAAGATTGATTTTTACTGAGAAAAAAATCACTCACTGAACCAACTCCATTTTAAATAACTTCTATCCTTTGACCCGGCATGATTTTTATAGATAGGAACATACTACTCAAATTTTTAATCCCTACGGTTATTGTGCCAGAAAACGAACGATTTTTTAATTTTACGAATCGATCGTTGGTGATAATCTCGTAGATACGTTGCAAACAAATGTTATTCGTCCATTTGACCATTACTTTGTTTGCGTATATGTTGTACTTTTTGATTTAAATCTTTTAATTTTGAATCTTTGTTCTCGATAACTTCTATAATTATTTTCACATCCTGATCTGCTAATATACTAGTTTCTTTATTCTCTTGAAACGCCTGGTAGATTCGTCCTCCGAGCTCAATAAAGGCTTTTTCTATGTCTCTCTGAACAGCAATCATCTCCAGTTTTAACCGGCCGATTTTGGTCAATTCCTCGGCTTTATCCGATACTGAATGATACCCGTCCCGGATACTTTTTTTGACTTTTTTCCAAATATTTTCCATAAGTGAGGCTAAATTTATATAATTGAAATTACAAATTCATTTTTTTACTCACTTTATTTATAAATAAGTGGCAAAAAACTTTCCCCCCAAACTGTTTTTTCTACAGTAAAGTAATCAGCAAGTGTTGCCTGACAATCGGCAAAGGTGGTTCTGGTACCAAGATTAACACCTCTCTTTATATGATGCCCGGTTACCAAAATGGGTACATATTCTCTTGAGTGATCAGTACTGGGAGTTGTAGGATCATTGCCATGATCCGCGGTGATAATACAGATGTCTTTATTTCTCATAATTGTCAGAAATATTTGCAACCAGCGGTCAAATTCCTCAAGCCCATACTTAAATCCTTCACAATCGTTCCGATGTCCCCATAACATGTCGAAGTCAACTAAATTGGCCATGATAAAACCATCGCGAAATTCATGCATTGCATCAATGATTGCCTGCATTCCCTCAGCATTAGTTTTAGTCAGATTTCTTTCTTTAATGCCATCATTCGCGTACAAATCACTTATTTTACCAATTGCCATAGTAGGAATATGAGCATCATAAAGTATACGTAGGATGGTTTTCCCCCGCGGTTTGAGGGAAAAGTCTTTTCTATACCTGGTCCGGACAAAATTCGCCCTGTTTTTTCCAATAAATGGTCTAGCAATGACGCGGGCAACGGCATGCGCTCCGATCAGAAATTTCCGTGAGATTTCGCATAACTCATAGAGCCTATTTAGCGGAATGACTTCCTGATGAGCGGCAATCTGGAACACACTATCTGCTGAAGTATAGATGATCGGCCGTCCTGTTTTTATATGCTCCTCACCCAGATCTTTAATTATTTCTGTCCCTGAAGCAGGGTAATTCCCTAAAATTTTTAATCCGGTCTCTTTTGTAAAAATATCTATGACTTCTTTTGGAAATCCATTTGGGTATGTAGGAAAAGGTTTATTTAATACCAATCCACCGAGTTCCCAATGGCCGGTTGTGCTGTCTTTACCTGGGGAAAGTTCAGCCATTTTTCCATAACTGGCTATCGGCTCGTCGCAGCAATTCACACCCCGGATCGGATGAATACAACCCAGTCCCATTTTTTCCAGGGTTGGCAATTTTAAACCGCCGCTGATCATTGCCAGGTTACCGAGGGTATTGCTGCCTGAATCCCCATATAATTCAGCGTCCGGTAATTCACCGATACCAACACCATCGATAATGATTACAATAGCCCGTTTGTTCATCCCAGTATTCCTCAGAAAAGACAGGTCTTCCAAATACAGATTTTCCGGGTGCCCTATGATCCATTAAATAAACGCGAAAAAAACAATTTTTTCCTTTTTAGTATTTTATTAATTTTTGGCAAGACTTCTTCGGCGGCTTGTTCCCCTCTTTGGATTAATTCATCGACGCGATTAAATTCTGACCAGTGGACATCACCAATTGGTGGTGATATGATTATATCAGATTGCCTCTTTAAATAGTCATCAAGGTGACGTACACTAATTTGAGCACTTCGGATCACCAGATCAATTACATTATTTACAGGAATATCTTCTTCAAAATCTAATGAAGCATCCACTGATATAACGACCGATGCTCCCATTTGACGAACCGGCTCAATGGGGAAATTATTTGAGACAGATCCATCGATTAATACATGTCCATTATATTGCACGGGAGGAATGAAACCCGGAATAGCAGAACTGCCTTCAATTGCCGGACGGATACGACCGCTGTTAAAAACAACCGCATTTCCACTTTTAAGATCAGTCGCAATACATACAAATGGAATTTTACAGTCTTCGATCAGTGTATCCTCGAGCAGCGTTTTCACCACTAATCCCAAGCGTTCAGGTTTGAGAAGTGCTAATCGATTTGCCGCCAGATTAATAATCAATTGCCGCTTCACCTGTTGTGCCAGTTGCCGGATTACATCATAGGGATCTTTTTCAGTCTTATGCTTAAAATTATTTATTCCCAATCTGTTAAACCGCGGTCCTTTTATAAATTCCCTCACCTTCTTATCAAGTAATTCTGCGTTCGGATTTTGAGCATAGATTCCGCCGAGGAGAGCCCCCATACTGGAGCCTCCAATAATGTCGATTGGAATACCAGCACGTTCGAGCACATTGATAACCCCCACATGTGCTAACCCGCGGGCTCCTCCGCCACCCAGTACCAGTCCAACTTTAAATGGTTTCAACCCCACCTCTTTCCATGACTCAATATCGTCAACAATTTTGAAGGACAAATCTTAATTTTATTTATACTTTGTATCACTTGATCCTAAAACATTTTTATTTTGACATGATAACAGGATTAACCGGATACAATTTGTCGATAACCCCATAATTTATTACCCCTTAGATTTTTGAATCAAATATTCTAAATAATTTAGAGAATATCTTTTATATTCTGTTAATCCTGTCAATATCTTTATCATTGCGTATCATATGTCATTATTTAATATTAGGAAATCTTTCCGGTTAGTTATATTTATACGACTAATATAATCTGCCAAATAAGATTCGGCGAATTTACGTTCGAGCAACTCAATTTCACCTCTTCCACTATCCGTTAGCGAGTTTAAATTCGCCAGGGCTTTTTGCCTACTTTTTGGCCAGTCAA
>CAZBBC010000014.1:52755-64127 GCA_964489835.1 uncultured Calditrichota bacterium | reverse complement strand
TAGTAAAATTATAATATTTAATCTGATCCATTCATTCGCAGACCGAGGCTGCAAACAAAGAAAAAAAATAGTCCACGGAATTTCCTTAAAATTTCAAATAAATAGTTGGTATTATTAGACCTTCGTGCTCTTCATGATCTTCGTGGTTAGTTTATTCATTCGATATAAAATCCATTCTTTATTTTTTTGCAAAGAATCGCCGTTGCGGTAAATTAAATTTAAACTCAATCGTCGGAACCGGTGAGGTGTAGCAGGAGATATCGCCCTTATGAAGATTGACGATATTTTTAACGTTATAAAGTCCGATGCCTGTCCCCCCTTTGGCCGAACCAATTTTTCTGCTCCTGAATTTTTTAAAAATATCTTTGCACAGATCTTTTGGAAGCGGGCCACAGGCATTTTTTATTGATACGATAAAATCCTCATCTGTTCTTAAAATTTTAATTATAATATCCGTTTTCTCTTTGCCATACTTCACAGCATTCATCAGCAGATTGCGCATGACAATATCCAACAGGACTTCATCACCCTCTAACATCGGACCGGCAGTGGAATCTTTAACAATGATGCGCATATTCTTTGTCTGCAACTGGTCCTCGATGTCTGCCTTTACCGGATCTATGACATCTCTCACAAAATCAATTAATTTAAATTCAGGTTCGAGCAGTCCTTTTTCACCCATAAACATTTTTAACAAAGAATCCACCATATCAAACAATTGACGCGTTAAGCGGTCACTGGACATTAATGGTTGGTATAATTTATCATTTTTTTGTACTGTCAGTTGTTTTTCCATCATCATATTATAGCCATGAATAGAAGTCAGGATATTTTTAAACTCATGCGTGATAAATCCGAGGACTTCATCGTAGGAATCGGTTAATTGTACAATCTTTTCCGACAATTGTTTTTGTTCATCGAACGCTGCCGATATCAAACCAAGTAGTAATAAAATCCGGTAATCTTCGGCTGTGCCGGCCATTGATTTATCTGAATGTTTCTTTAAAGTATCAATCTCATTTCTATCTTCCAGACCGTGAATATATTTTTCGAGATCTTTTATCCACTTCTTATAGGGCACTTGTTTATTTTTAATCAGTTCAAAGCCCTTTTGAAGATAAGTTTGCAGCGCTTTTTTATCTCTTTTACTTTTCATTCGAGATAGAATTTTTTCCTGGACCTTAATTATCATAAGATATCGGTTTGATGGGCATTAACTTGATGGTTACAAAATATTTTTCTTTAGTCTGATCTATTCATAAACCACGAAGCACACTGAGGACACGAAGATAAAAAACAATTAAGAATTTAGAATTATGAATTTAGAATGTCTAAATAGATACCATTTGTAGAGTTAATTTCTTTATTCTTAATTTATAGAAGACCTTCGTGCTTTTCGTGATCTTCGTGGTTCACCCAGTTGGATAATTCAATCAACCATTAATAGATTCTTTAAAGTGATCTTATCCAACAGGGTAAATAATTCATGTCAGGTATTTAGATCAGTTTGGTCTGGTAGCCTATCAGGCTTTGGCAGAATTAATAGAGATAATATTATAAAAAACAAATGAATGCAAATATAAATAAAAAAACCCGGCGATTGCCGGGCTTTGTTTTTAGAACACACGGTTCTGGTCAGATTCCTCATCCAAACCCTGAACTGCCGCAGGATGATGCACCAGATGTGACCGAAGTCTTACCGGCAGAGCTGAATGCCGACATTAATTTTTCTGTGTTTTTATTCTGACATTCCGGACAAATAATGCTTCCGGCCTCAGGATTTGATGTAAAAACAAACTCTTCAAAAATATGTCCACAGTTTTTGCATTTAAATTCAAATATAGGCATACCAAATATTCTCCCAAAGTATTTTATACATTATTAATCACCTTTTGTAACCGCCGACTAACTTCTTCGGCAATCAGTAGAACATCTTCCCGATCGACAACACTGAACATTGTTTTAGCGTCAATGGCTGAAACAACGGTTTTCCCCTCGTCTGTTTCGTAGACGATGACATTACATGGTAACAAAACCCTCCGTAGGTGGTACCAGGTTCTCTGTGGTATTGTTTTTAGTATCCCTTTTTCATTTTTTCATCTCCCGATTTAATCGGGATGACACTACCTAAATTGCCAGATTTGTTAAAAATTTTTTTGAGCGCGCCCCCAGAATATATTGTTCGATCTTCGAATTACGGACGATTACCGTCGCCGGCGTACCCATCACACCAAATATCTCTCCCACATGTCTATCTTTCGCCAAATTTATTTTGTAGACGTTATCTTTTTGTTTTTTCAGTTCATCAATAACGGGTGTCATTGCCCGACAGGCACCGCATGTTGGGGTATAAAAATACAATAATAATTTATTACCTGCTTGAATTTTCCGACCGATCTCACCCGAAAATGGCGGTATTTTTTTCCCTTTTTTCATTTTACCATTTATCCAGACCAGCAACTGCATCAACACAAAAAATCCGACGATCGCCAGAACAATATAAAGAACCACATCCATCAATCCTTCTCCTTCTTTTTCTTTTTGCTATCAAACGACATCACCAGTCCAATGAGCATACCATAGCTTGTACTGATATATGGACTACTGGTGATCGGACAGGATCCTGTCTGACAGCCAATAAAATAATAATAAGCAAAACCACCCAGACCACCTAAAAATATGAACAAAAAATATCTGATCCAGCGTTTATTGAGTAAATCCTTCATTTATTACCCCTACAGTATCAATTTTTATCGATTTCATCATTTTATTCCAGTCCAGCATTCCAAATTTCAATAAAAACTCCTTTAAGATCTATATGATTATAGTTTGATGCGCGATCAGGCAGAAAGTTTCAAATAATCCGGAAAATTTATCATGTTTTTAACATATTGTTTAAAAAAGTAGTGCAAAGTATTTTTATTCTTTTATTTAGTTTAACAATCGATCATTTGAAATGAAAAGTATTTCTATACCATAATCCAATTAGACAATACCAATATAGAGTAAATGTGATGAGAAAATTACTCCATATAATTATTCCCCGATAGGGGAATAATATCTTAGCCCAGGGCAACGCCCTGGGTACTGCAATTCAACAAATCAGACAAACCCTGAAAGGGTTTCATATTTTATCAATCCCATAAATACCGCTCGTCATATTCAATGTGATATTCTTTTAAAAATTCCATGTACTCTTCCATAAATGATTTCTTCTTATGATGTTCTTTCTGGTTTTCGATATACATTGTTACTTTATTTAATTCCAAAGAACTCACCGAAAAAACACCATAACCATTTTGCCAATGGAAATTTTTAAATTCATCCCCTTTCGTTTTCAGCCATTTCGAAGAATCTTTTTTTAACACTCCTAATATAGTGCTAATAGATATTGTGCGTGACATGGTATTTAAAATATGAATATGATCCAACGTCCCATTTATTTTGATAGCTGTGCATTTTATATTTCTTAATATACCGGCAATATATTTATACAACTCTATCTCTATTTCCGGTTTAATGAAAGCACGACGATTTTTTGTGCTAAATATTATATGCAAATAAATTTTTGCTAAACTTTGTGCCATTTTATCTTCCGGTAATGATCACACAATTTATTATTCCCTTTCAGGGAATTTTTTAATTGGTTGTTTCTCACGTCACAGGGCGTTGCCCTGTGCTTTGATATTTTTCTCCTTCGGAGAATATCTATATTATCAAATCCAGTTGATTATATATTTCTACGATTAGTGCTTTATTTTTTTCAATAGTTTATTTTTAGCTTATCTGACTTGTTCGGAGTGTTTCCACTTCACTCTATATCAGGTAAGCCACGGGCGAGGTGATGAATTATTCACCCGCTAATTTATTAACCGCCATTGACTCAGGTTCTGTTTGATTTTTAAATATTAGGTTACCACCTTTAAAATCAATAGATATCATACTATCCCTGCTTATCCTTCCATCAAGGATTTCTTTAGCTAATTCATTGATAATCTCTTTTTGCATCAAACGTTTTATCGGCCGGGCCCCAAACTCCGGCTGATATCCATGACGGGCCAGGTAATTTTTAGCCCCATCGGTAATGCTAATCACGATGCCTTGTTGTTTCATTTTCATCATAAGCCGTTCGAATTGCAAACTGACGATCTGAGATATTTCACTTTTACTAAGAGAGTGGAAAACGATGATATCATCAATCCGGTTGTAAAATTCCGGACGTAGCTGCTGTCGCAAAAGTTCCATAACATCCCCGCGAATATTTTCATACACCTGTTCACGATTTTTATCGGTTATGCTCTGGGATCTTTCCATGATCAGAGGCGCACCGATATTTGAGGTCATAATAATAATGGTATTTTTAAAATTTACCACCCGCCCTTTGTTATCGGTCAACCGACCATCCTCTAACACCTGAAGCAACAGATTAAATACCTCAGGATGCGCTTTTTCAATTTCGTCCAGGAGTACGACTGAATATTGACGCCGACGTACCGCTTCCGTTAACTGTCCACCTTCTTCATAGCCCACGTAACCGGGTGGTGAGCCAATCAATCGGGAGATAGAGTGTCGTTCTGTATATTCAGACATATCAATACGCACGATAGCGTTTTCATCATCAAAAAGAAATTCAGCCAGCGCTCTTGCCAGTTCCGTTTTTCCAACACCGGTCGAACCCAGAAAAATAAACGAACCGATTGGACGTTGCTCGTCACTTAAACCGGCACGGGAACGGCGGATAGCATCAGAAACCGCCCCGATTGCTTCATGCTGGCCGATAACACGCATTCCCAGACGCTCTTCCATCTTTAAAAGCTTCTTTTTCTCACTTTCCAGCATCTTTGAAACCGGGATTCCGGTCCAGCGGGCAACAATCTCTGCGATATCCTCTTCTTCAACTTCTTCTTTAAGCATTTGTCGGGTTTCTTGTAGTTTTAACAACTGGTTATTTTCGATTTTCAACTGGTTCTCTAACTCCGGAATTTTACCGTAGCGTAACTCGGCAACTTTGTTCAGGTTCCCTTCTCTCTCACTCTTTTCGATATCTACTTTCGACTGATCGATTGACGCTTTTATTTCCCTGAGATTTTGAATATGTTCTTTTTCTATTTTCCAATGGGCTGCCAATTCATCTCTTTTAACCCTCAGATTGGCGATTTCTTCTTTTACTTTTTGCAGACGTTTTTTCGATGCATCGTCTTTTTCCTTTTTAAGGGCGACCTGCTCGATTTCCAATTGTCGTATTTTTCGCTCACACTCATCCAATTCTTCCGGCATGGAATCAATCTCAATCCTTAACCGGGAGGCAGCTTCATCGATCAGATCAATGGCCTTATCGGGCAAAAAACGGTCGGAAATATAGCGTGCAGATAGCGTAGCGGCCGCAACCAGAGAAGCATCTTTTATGCGTACCCCATGGTGAACTTCATACTTGTCTTTCAGACCCCTTAGAATGGATATCGTATCTTCAACCGAGGGTTCATTTACAAAGACCGGTTGAAATCTTCGTTCCAGAGCCGCATCTTTTTCGATATATTTCCTGTATTCATCGAGTGTTGTGGCCCCGATCGCTTTCAGCTCCCCACGGGCCAGGGCCGGTTTTAACATGTTAGATGCATCTACCGCGCCTTCAGCCGCTCCCGCACCAACCAGGGTATGGAGTTCATCAATGAACATGATAATTTCACCCTGAGCATCCGTAACTTCCTTCAGAACTGCCTTTAACCGTTCTTCGAATTCACCACGAAACTTGGCACCGGCAATCAATGCCCCCATGTCCAATGAAATAATGCGTTTGCTCTTCAAATTCTCCGGTACATCTCCCTGGATGATCCGGTGCGCAAGACCTTCAGCAATGGCTGTTTTTCCAACGCCCGGCTCTCCAATCAAGACCGGATTGTTCTTTGTCCGCCTGGACAGGACTTGTAACACCCGACGAATTTCTTCATCTCTGCCGATGACCGGATCTAACTTTCCAAGACTGGCCAGTTCATTTAAGTCGCGTCCATAACGCTTCAATGCCTGATATTTCTCCTCCGGTGACTGATCGGTTACACGCTGACTGCCGCGGATTTCCTTCAGAATTTTCATAACCGCTTCTTCAGTCAGTCCCATCTCTCTCAAAATCTTTCCGACCGGTTCACTGTCATTCTTAATGATCGCTAAAAGAAGATGCTCCGTGCTTACATAGTCATCTTTTAATGTATTCGCATATTTCATCGCCTGATTGAGAATATTCTGACTAGCGCTGGAAAAATAGATCTGTCCGAGGCCCCCACCCTGAACTTTTGGTAGCTTTTTTATCTCATGTTCAATACTGGCCTCTACCACCGGCAATGTTAGTCCAACTTTCTTCAATATTGTGGAAACGAGCCCCTCCGGATCTCTAATAAGTGAAAGTACAACATGAGCCGGTTCAATTTGCTGATGTGAATACTCCGAGGCCAGTTGCTGTGCCCGGACCATCGCATCCTGTGCTTTTAGTGTTAATTTATCTAAAGTCATAAAAATTATCCTTCCATATAATTTTGCCTGAAAGGATCAACGGATCTGCTGAATTCTTCCCGGAATCCGTATCCTTTCAAGATACTTTCTACATCCTCGTTCGGTCATTTTAACAAACTGTAGGTATAACAAGGATTCCTTATTTAACTATACAAATTATATGCCATTTCTGAAATAGTATCATATGCTACTAAGGAAAATAAAAATTTTACAGGATAACAGGATAAACAGGATACTATAATGATTAAGTATTAAATAGTAAAAATTTCTTTAAAAGACAGAATAACAATACGTTATATAAAAAATATATCATGTAAATCCTGTGATCCTGTGATCCTGTCAAAAAAAATATGTCACAGTATCCTATGATACAAACAATAATATAGGAGTTTTAGGAAAAATGAAATCTAAAAATACATCCACAGAATGTCATTTTGCTATATAATGTAGTAAATATGGCAGATGATCCTTTGGCTGGTAGTTATTGGAAGTAAAATGCTTCTATTACTTACAAACAATCATATATTTGCATCGGGATATCAGGATTCCTTTTCATCATCTTTTTTTAATTCTTTTTTAAATCCTTTGATACTGGATGCCACCGAGCGAAAAAGGTCCGGTATCCGTTTTGCACCGAATAAAATCAGAATAATTAAAAAAAGGATGACTATTTCTGTTAAACCAAAATTACCCAAGGAAACTCTCCTTTAAAAATTTAATGACTGGATCTTTTACCTCATAAAAAAGAAGATAACACTAATAATTACAATAGATTGCTTCGTCCCGCCAGTCGGCGGGCAGGCTACTCATTCTTCGTGACTCGCAATGACGGCGTCAATATCGTCATTGCGAGCATTAGCGAAGCAATCCATACAATTTATTTTTGAAATCGGAACTAAATAATTCCCAGATCCCAATTCCGCGTCATTCGTAGTGCATAAGTCTATACGCCGATAACAATTATTTATTTATCAAAATACAAAATAAAAAGATAAAAACAGCTATAAATGACCTAAAAAGATTCGACCGGATAAACAAATTTTAAAACCTGTTGGTGGACACGATGAAAAATTCTTATATTGTCGTATAAGAATCCGGGATCAGGCGCATGGCTATCGCCATTCACTATTAGAAAAAACAACACATCATGAAACGACGTCAATTTATAAAAACAGGTATAACGGTTACGGGCGGTCTCTTGACTTCCTCTCCGCTTCATACCGTCTGTGCCAATAGTGATGATACAAAACATTCTAAAGTTGTCATTGCCCGCGATCCTCTCCTGCAATCTAAGAAATACCAGGTAGTAACAGACCGCCTGGTACGTTTATTGGATAGTGGTGTACAAGCATTCTTTAACACGGATTCTCCCCTGGCGGGCTGGCAGAAGATAGCCAGACCGGGTGAAGTGATCGGTCTGAAAGTGAACTGTCTTTCCGGCCGTGGAGGTACGACGATCGAATTGGTCAATGCAATTTGCGAACGCCTGAGGGACACAGGCATTAAATCTGAAGATATTGTAATCTGGGACCGGCTGAACGAAGATCTTGAAGATAGAGGATTTAAAATATCCTACCGTGGTAACGGTCTGAAATGCTTTGGCAATGACGCCGTTGGTTTTGAATCCGATTTCGAAATATTCGGTTCCGCGGCCAGCCTTATCTCAAAAACGCTTACACAGATCTGCGACGCTGTCATAAATCTTCCGGTATTGAAAGATCATGGTATTGCCGGTGTCACGGTGTCTTTAAAAAATATGTTCGGAGCCATTCATAATCCAAATAAATATCATATAAATGTTGGTGACCCGTATATTCCCGATGTCTATATGCTGCCTTCCATTCGTCAAAAGGTCCGCTTTACCATCTGCGATGCCATTCAGGCCCAGTATGAAGGGGGGCCATCATTTATGCCACAGTGGACCTGGGCATATAATGGATTATTAATGGGGACTGATCCGGTTGCTCTTGATTATACCGGTTGGCAAATCATTGAAGAACAGAGAATTAAAAACAGATTGAAACCATTAAAAGCAGAAAATAGGGAACCGACTTATATTGCAACTGCAGCCGATAAAAATCATCAACTGGGTACCAATGATCCCGGACGGATCAATATTGTAAATATTTAGGCTGAACTATTCACAAATCTTAAAGTTAGATTGATTAACTTATATTAAATCAATGATTTAATTTCCCTTTAATAGGGATGTTGCAGTTTAGGTTATTTTTGAGCAAAAGTTCATTTTTGCTATCGATAAAGCAAAATCTATTCCCCCTTAGAAAAGGGGGTTAGGGGGTTGTAAATAAATAACATAGAAGAGTATATATCCCCCTTAGTCCCCCTTTATCAAGGGGGAGACAGATCATACAATTCTGATAAATTGTGCCAATAAATCAAATCTGCAACAGCCCCAATAAAGGGGTTAGGGGGTTGTTTATTATGACATTAATCAATTTTATAACCACTAAAACCTGAAATCATGATTTCTAAAAAAATATCAAAATTGGTTCTTCCGAGCCACCATCCAGTAGATCATCCGCACAATTTAATCGATCATGCCGAACTTCATGTGCAGGACGCCCTACCGATGCATCGCCGGGAGTTTCTGAAACTGTCTTCACTCGCTTGTGCAGCTCTTTATACAACACCGGCAATGCCGGCCTCGACTGATCTTGCGCAGCTTTTTCCGGAAGACATGCAAAAATTTGTTATAGAAGCCCGGTTTTATGAAAAATTACCCCATAAAAAAATCCGCTGTAATTTATGCCCACGGGAATGTGTAATCGATGATCGGGAGCGGGGATACTGCGGCGTCCGTGAAAACCGCGAAGGTACTTATTTTTCGTTGGTATATTCCAGGCCCTGTACCTATCATATTGATCCTATCGAAAAAAAACCGCTTTTTCATTTTTATCCCGGAAGCATGGCTTTTTCGATTGCCACGGCCGGTTGTAATCTTAACTGTAAGTTCTGTCAGAATTGGGAGATATCCCAGGTACGACCGGAGCAGGTACGAAGTATCTATTTGCCGCCCGAAAAAACAGCTCTACAAGCAAAGAACAGTGAGTGTATATCCATTGCCTACACCTACAACGAACCAACAATTTTTTTTGAATACATGGAAGACACAGCCATTGCCGGCAAAGCCAGAGAGGTGAAAAGTGTTGTCATTACTGCCGGTTATATCTCTGAAAAGCCGCTTATCCAACTATGCCGGACGGTTGATGCAATCAAGGTGGATCTGAAAGCTTATTCTGAAAAGTTCTACCGCAATGTTGTCAACGGTGAGTTAAAACCGGTGCTGGATAGCCTTATTACCATGAGAAAATTGGATATGTGGACGGAAATCGTCTATCTTATCGTACCCACACTCAACGATAGTGATGAGGAGTTAAAAGGATTATCCCAGTGGATCATTAAATATCTTGGACCGGATGTTCCCATTCATTTTACACGTTTTCATCCCTATTACCTGCTTAAAAATTTACCACCAACCCCTGTTGAGACCTTAAACCGTGCCAGGGAAATTGCCCTGGCCGAAGGTTTGCATTATGTCTATATTGGAAATGTAGCCGGTCATCCGGCAGAGAACACCGTTTGTCCGAAATGCCAGGAAATAGTGGTGCGGAGAACCGGATTTATTGTCCATGAGATAAAAATTCGCAACGGTCGCTGTTTTAAATGTAATCATGAAATAGCCGGCCGGTGGGGTATTTGATTATTATGATTTTTAATAATAAAAAAATAGGAGTAAAACAGATGGTAAGAGGAAGTGGAATTCTCGCCATTATCATTGTTGGGGGTGCTATCATGACATTTTTGGGAAAAAATACAACGATGCCGGATGAAAAAGTACGAGATCCGGGAGTCGCCGGATCTTTTTATCCGGGAGATTCAACCGCACTTTCAGACATGGTACTGCAATTACTTAAGCAGGCAAAAGCACCGGCAATTAAAGGCACGATCATCGGATTGATCTCACCCCATGCCGGTTATGTATATTCCGGACAGGTAGCTGCCCATGGCTATAATCTTTTAAAAAACAGACCTATTGATCGTGTTGTTGTTATCTCTCCATCACATATTACTGCATTTTCCGGATCAGCGGTTTATAACGGATCAGCTTATCGAACACCACTGGGGACAATTCCTGTGGATATCGATTTTTGCGGAAAATTAGCCGCCCAGCATCCGTCCATCACGCTTTCTTCCGAAGGCCACGACACGCAGAAACAGGGCAGGATGGAACATGCCCTGGAAGTTCAGTTACCATTCCTGCAAAAAGTTATTGATGATTTTATGCTGGTTCCGATTGTTATGGGAGATCAGAACTATGAAACCTGCCGGGCCCTGGGCATTGCCCTTTCAAATATGATAACCAATGAAAAAACAGTTATCGTCGCCAGTTCGGACTTATCTCACTTCCACCCTTATTCCGAGGCGGTCCGGCTCGATCAGAAAGTACTTACTGCCATTCAGGAGTGGGATCATCTCAATCTTGCCCGTAATATAAATAATCGACTATGGGAAGCCTGTGGCGGTGGACCCATTGTAGCCACCATGATTGCCGCCGAACGTCTCGGTGCTAACCAGGCGCAGATCATTAAATATGCCAATTCCGGTGATGTGCCTATTGGTGAGAAAAACAGTGTTGTCGGTTATACATCTGCTGTTTTTTACCGCGATAATTCTGCGGCGTCCGCTCATGACTTTGACTTTATCCTCAGTAAAAAGGAGCAGGAACATTTATTAAATATCGCCAGGAAATCCGTGGAAATGGCAGTAATGGAAGGAAAAGTATATGAGTGTTCTGCGGGGGGATTTGAATCACTGGAAAAGGATCGTGGTGCTTTTGTCACTTTAAA
>CAZBBC010000014.1:0-52745 GCA_964489835.1 uncultured Calditrichota bacterium | reverse complement strand
AGATGAGCACCTGAGAGGATGTATTGGATATACGTCGGCCATAAAACCTCTCTACCAAACAGTTCAGAGTGCGGCCATCAGTGCGGCCCTTAAAGATCCACGTTTTTCGCCAGTGAATAAAAGTGAACTTAAAAAACTATCTTACGAGATCTCCGTGCTTTCACCTTTTCAGCGTATGCATGATATCAAACAGATAAAAATCGGTAAACACGGACTGCTGATAAAAAAAGGATCATACGAAGGCCTCCTCTTACCGCAGGTCGCAACCGATAATCAATGGGATACTTTGACCTTTATCCAACATACCTGCCGGAAAGCCGGGTTACCCTTGGATGCCTGGAAGGATGAGAATACGGATATTTTTCTTTTTTCGGCTTTTGTATTTGGGGAGTAGTATTAGAGAAGAGTGTGAAGGGGTATTGAAGAAATAGGAAAATACATCCCCCTATCCCCCTTTCAAAGGGGGAATCGGATCCTGCCCCCCTATTAAGGGGGGATTAAGGGGGGTGTTTTTTTTAAACTAATAAAAATAATAAGTTAAATGGAAAACATATTAAAACTTTTAACACTACTTTAAAAAACACAGGAGTTACCTATGATTTTCGATTATGATATGATCAAACAAACGTATGAAAATTTTAAAACCAAACAAGAAACCGCCAGAAATTTAGTCGGTCGTTCGCTTACTCTGACGGAGAAAATCCTTTTCAGTCACCTGGGTGATGAATTGAGTGTCATGCCGGAGAGGCAGGGAACTTACGTATATCTTAATCCGGATCGCGTTGCCATGCAGGATGCGACTGCCCAGATGGCCATGCTTCAATTCATGTCCTCCCGTAAAAATAAAGTGGCCGTTCCATCGACAGTTCATTGTGACCACCTAATACAAGCAGAAGTAGGAGCAAAAAATGATTTACTTCGTGCTGTCGATGAAAATAAAGAAGTCTATGATTTTCTGGCCAGTGTATCCCAAAAATACGGCCTTGGATTCTGGAAACCCGGTGCAGGAATTATTCATCAGGTAGTTCTTGAGAATTACGCGTTCCCGGGTGGTTTAATGATCGGTACCGATTCGCATACACCAAATGCCGGTGGTTTAGGAATGCTTGCCATAGGGGTTGGCGGTGCTGACGCCGTGGATGTAATGGCCGGTCTCCCCTGGGAACTTAAATGGCCGGGAGTTATCGGCGTTAAACTTACCGGAAAAATGTCCGGTTGGACATCACCCAAAGATGTCATATTAAAATTGGCAGGAATTTTAACTGTTAAAGGTGGTACCGGTAAAATTGTTGAATATTTTGGTTCGGGCACCCAATCAATAAGTTGCACAGGAAAGGGGACGATCTGCAACATGGGTGCCGAGATCGGCGCTACCACCTCGGTCTTTCCTTTTGACGATCGCATGGCAACCTATCTTCAGGCAACCGGCCGAAGTGATCTCGCTGATTTAGCTAAAGGACTTTTGACAGAACTTACTGCGGATGCTGAGGTTTTTGATCATCCGGATCAATATTATGATGAGGTTATTGAAATTGATCTGAATACATTAGAACCTCATGTTAATGGCCCTTTTACCCCGGATCTTGCCTGGCCAATTTCAAAATTGGCTGAAGCCGCAAAGAAAAACGGATATCCGGAGGAAGTTAAGGTAGGTCTCATTGGCAGTTGCACCAATTCATCCTATGAAGATATTGAACGTTCGGCCAGCATCGCCCGTTTTGCCGTAAAAAACGGCATTAAAGCAAAATCAGAATTTGTCGTTACACCAGGATCTGAGCAAATCCGGGCGACAATTGAACGTGATGGTCAGTTGGAAGATTTCATTAAAATCGGCGGTATGGTGCTGGCCAATGCCTGTGGACCCTGTATCGGCCAATGGAAACGCCATGACGTTAAACCGGGAGAAAAAAACACGATTGTTACATCCTACAATCGCAATTTTGCCAAACGCAACGATGGAAACACGGCAACACACTCATTTGTCGCCAGTCCGGAAATTGTTACCGCCCTGGCCATCGCCGGAAAACTTTCTTTCAATCCCCTAACCGATACCCTTGAAAACGAAAACGGTGAAAAAATAAAACTTGAAGCCCCCTATGGGGATGAGTTACCAAAAAATGGATTCGATCCAGGTGATAGCGGTTATATAGCTCCGGCAAAAGACGGATCATCGATCGAAATTAAGGTTAATCCGGCCAGCAAGAGATTGCAATTACTTCAGCCTTTTCAATCCTGGGATGGCAATGATTATAATGGTATGGTGGTTTTGGCTAAAGCCAAGGGTAAATGTACGACCGATCATATTTCTCCCGCCGGACCCTGGCTTCGTTTTCGTGGCCATTTGAATAATATTTCCGACAATCTCTTTATCGGAGTGGTCAGTGCTTTTGGCCATGAGCCTGGCAGCGGGAAAAATATTGAGACCGGAGAGGTAAAAAAACTGTCCGAGAATGCCAGGGATTATAAAAAATCAGGGCTTGGCTGGATCGTTATCGGCGATGAGAACTATGGTGAGGGTTCAAGCCGCGAACATGCCGCGATGGAACCAAGATATTTAGGTGGAAAGGCTATTATCGCCAAAAGTTTTGCCCGTATTCACGAAACCAATCTAAAAAAACAGGGGATGCTTGCTCTGACTTTTGGAAATACTGATGACTATAACCTGATCACTGAAAACGATCGACTATATATCCAGGGTTTAAAAGATTTTGCACCCGGTGTTCCTTTAAAATTGCTAATCAAACACGAAGACGGTACTCAGGATGAATGTGTCTTAAAACATACCTTTAACCAGGCACAGATTGAATGGTTTAAAGCCGGATCAGCATTAAATCTGATTGCGAAACAGGAAATGTAATTATTTTATCAACACCATCTTCCCGGCGAAACTTTTACCACTACTCGTTGTCATCTGATAAATATAGACCCCTGATGGCACTATATCTTTCCGGTTACTGGTGCCATTCCAGAGAAAATAATATCTACCGGCGTCGAGTGTTCCTTTAAACACGGTTGTTACTTCCTGCCCGAGCAAGTTAAAAATCTTTAATGTAACATCATTCTTTTCAGGTAGCGTGAACGGAATCGTAGTGGACGGGTTAAAGGGGTTGGGATAATTCTGACCGAGAGCTAATTCTTTCGGTACAATTGTTTTTAATTTTTCCTCTATTTCCAGGGAATTTCCAATCATTATTTCAAACTCTGATATTTCCGGTGTGGAAACATAGTTATAAATCTCATTTTCTTTCAGATCCTGGAATCTCTGGCGGGTCTTATCGATGAGATAGACCTCAAATTTTTCCGGTATATCGCTTAATCCGGTCAGGGACAATATTACACTGTTCTGTTTGGGCGCGGCTACTTTAAAATCCCATACTTCCATCTCCTCAATTTCCGGGCGAATATCACTGGCAAATATGCTATAATTACGATCCCAGTCCGGACGCTCAAAATAGGCGGTAGCCGCATTTCCAAAGGCTCTCGGCTTTCTGTAATCAAATTTATCAAGCCCTGCACCGGCCTGCGTACTTGTACCAAATCTTGTTGAGGCATCGACACTTTTTCCGGAAGAAACTTCGATCCGTCCTTCCCAGATCAATTCGCTTTTTATCGCCGTCTTTTGAAGACTTGTATTATAGTAGGGAATCAATAATTTACCACGTGCACTATTTTCATTGAAAAAGTAAAAACCTTCATACGTCTCCAGTAAGGAATAATCGACAAAAGAGTGGGTGCTGCGGTTGTATCGCCATAAAGGAGCGGAAGAGACGATACCATTCACTTCTTTGATCTGAGCCCAATCAACAGAAAAACCAAAGGGACAGGTAATAATATTATAACCGGCATGGATGTCAATCTCAGCCTGAGCAAGAGAATTCAGCGGTGACTTTGGAATTTGCCTGTTAATGTTTATACTCCCATTATGTATGATCCAGAAGGCTCCACCGGTTCTGAATTTAAAAATATCCGATCCGTCATAGGCTACATAGTACTCCTCCGGTTTACCGGATTTTCCATTGTCCCAGTATGCCATCCAATTTTCCTTAACACCTTCTCCAAGGACATCCTGAAAATAAAGATCGGCGTTTCCCGGTAATCCAATCAGAAGATAATCTTCCGGTGCAAATTGATCACACCGGTCATACGTAGGAAATGTTATACTTCTATTTGCACTCACCTCCGGATCGTAGGTTGAGAAAACCCAAACATCAGACCAATTGCTGACAGTGCTGTTTACAGAAACATTCACACGCCAGTAATAAGTTGTGCTATACGTGAGGCCATTGAGGACATAAACATGATTGTCTGTTTTACTCTCACTATATACCACATTAGTGAATAGATTGTCATTAGCAACCTGAACAGTGAAATCTCCCGAAACTGCGGAATTCCATTGTAAAAGCGCCGGGATAGGCATCTTATCCTGTCCATTTGTCGGACTGGTTAAGGTCGGGGGTGGTACACCCGGTTCCTTTTCTTTAAAACTCAGTACCTGATTGGTGGCAAAATTGGTCAAGCGGTCAATAGTACCACTTGGCCAATAGATAATGATCGAGTCAACGGTAGTTTCGGATCGTAAACCAAACATCAGGATTTGACTATTTTGACCTAAAAATCCGGACTGTCCGTCGATACTCCGTCGCTGTTCAAATATTCTGTCATCCTCTGAGGTAAGTTTTGTCTTTACAACGACTGTAGCACCAATAGCTGTTTTATTGGAAACCGTACCTTCCAGCTTTATTTTAAGCCACTTCTTTTGAGAAATATTATTGCGGTATAAGAAATTTTTTCCGCCATTATTGGCAACAAACAGATCAGGGGAACCGTCATTATTGTAATCACCCCAGGCCACACCGCGTGAATCTGTTATAAAATCTGTCACAATAGGACCAAAAGAAAGGCGTTCAAAAAATCCAATACCCGAGCTTCTGTAAAGAATATTTTTCTCATCGCCGGCATTGGAAACAAATAAATCCAGCCAACCATCGTTATCGTAATCAACCCAGGCACTTCCTCTGGAATCAGAACTGTCTGCGGGTAAATCAGCAGATCCAACCGCAAAGAAATTCTCGCCCATATTATTTTTATAGAGAACATTTTTTGATCCATTACGGTTGGTCACATAGAGATCAAGCCAGCCATCGTTGTTGAAATCCCCCCAGCTGCCCCCTGAGGATATGCTGACATCATTACCAACCGTACTGGTAGTCATTCTGGTAAAGGTTCCATCTCCGTTATTAGCATAAAGAAAGTTACTTTCTCCCGTCTCACCACCATTGGCCACGAATAAATCCATATCACCATCATTATCATAATCTGCAGCCGCACATCCTCTGGAATCACCAACATCGGTAACCACATTTCCACTGATAACAGATGTAAAGCTCTCACCACCGTTATTTAGGAACAGATAGTTATTTTGACCACTTTGATTAGCCACAAACAGGTCCAGCCAGCCATTATTATCAAAATCGGCCCATACCGCACCTACCGAGTTCCCGCCCTGAGCCGTTTCTGTTCCCCCCTCTATTTTGCTGAAGCTGCCGTCACCATTATTTTTGTAAAGAAAATTGTTTTGATTATTATTATTAGCAATATAGAGATCCAGCCAGCCATCATTATTATAATCTCCCCAACAGGCTGCTCTTGACTCACCAACATCGCTGGTGATAGGTCCGGTCGTGATTTTGCTAAAACTCCCATCATGGTTATTCCGGAAGAGGTCATTTCTGGCACTGGGGCCCGTATCGGTGATGATCAGATCCTCATAGCCATCATTGTCAAAATCGCCCCAGGCCACACCTCTTGAATCTGTCATCTCACTAACGATCTCATCACTATATATTTTCGAAAATTCTTTCTGATCATCAAACCAAACCGGATCTAATATCAAATCTTCCTTACCATCCCATGGAATTTCGCGGATTCCTCTTGTCTCCGGACGACCGGCTGCGATATAACTATATTTAAAATTATCATCAAGGATTCCATCACTGGATTGGCTGATCACAAAGGTTCCGGAATAGGTCAGATCAACATCATTTTCCGGGTCCAGTACAAAAGCCCCGTCAATACCCCAGTTGTTGAATGTTCCCTGAACAACCACATGGCTTGTATCCGGAAAAAATCCATCCTGGTATTTCATGCTAACCGAAAAATGGACATTGCGGGACGTGGTAGGATTGACTGAGCGCCAAACACTTTCTTCTGCCGTACCAATATAAAGCACCTCTGAATTGTCAAATACAAAGGCGGCTGCATTGGTACTCGAGGGTTCATCACTTACTACTTCGAAATTTTCTCCTCTATCTCGTGAACGGTATATATTATTACCTCCGGCAAATATCTCACCCAGAGAATTTACAGCCACTGCATCTATCCAGTTAGATAAATTGTTATTCGCCGGTTTAGACCAGCTGTCGCCGTTATCCATTGACACATATATGCCATTATCAGCGGTACTGGCATACATGATATTCTCCACAGGTGATACAGTTAATGAATGTACACGAGTGCTGCTTAACTCCGTATATTTAGTCCAGGTCGCACCACCATCTGTGGAACGATGAATACCCCCGGTCGAGAGGTCATCAACCGCCACAAATATAGAATTTGTATGCGGATTTAGGACCATATCCAATACCTCATCACCAACATTATAGGACAACAGGTTCCATAAAGAGCCATTATTTGTTGTTTGATAAATTTCACCTCCTGTGTTACCAGCGTATATTTCACCGGAAGATCCCACAACCATAGCCGTGATCCAGCCTGCATCTGCTAATCCTGTTTGAGCCCAACTATCTCCTTCATCGGTAGAGACATAAACACCATCACCCGCTGTACCTGCAAATATATAACCTGGTTTAGATGTCAAAGATAAAACCGAGGGTATAGCAAAATCGGCCGAGATCCATTTCCAGTTTTCCCCACCATCATAAGATCGATAAACACCAGCCCACCAGACACCCGCAAAAAGGATATTATTTTCATTGACAATAACATCCTGCACATCCGTGTTGGCCAGTCCTTTATTCTGTGCGGTCCAATGAAGTCCTTCGGTATCTGACCGAAAAATCCCAGCATTTTGTAGTGAGAGATAGCTAACTCCGTTAGCATTATCATATTTAATGTCCAGGGTATTTAGACCATAAATTCCCTGATTGTTCAAATGAGTCCAGGTAAAGCCATAATTATCACTCCTATATACACCCGCGTGGGTAGTGCCGACTAAAAGAACATCATAGGGTATACCAGGCAGTGATGCAATTGATCGAAAAGCTGGTTCACTAATTCCGGAATTAAAATTTTGCCAAGTGGTACCTCCATCATCAGAACGGAATATAGAACCATTCCGGGTTACTACAAATATCCTGTTATCCGAAGTAAGCGTGATATCTTCATAGTATTTGTCTTCAATAGCATCGCCAAGAACCGTCCACGACTCGGCATTATCTTTGGACCGGTAGATGAAACCATCACCGGAATAATTAGTCCCTGTGGCATAGATGTCACCACTCGTATGTTGATATAAACTGTTAATTCTCATCCCGGCAAAACTGGTTAAATTGTTATTTTTCGATTGCCAGGTCGCGCCCGAGTCATCAGATACAAATATACCGGCATAATATGTTCCTGCTAATACATCACCGGTATTTTTATTAAAAAGCAGGGAAATGATGCTGTTCTGTGAAGGAAGACTATGAATCTCTTCCCATGTAACACCTAAATCTGAAGATTTAACTATTCTTGATGATTCACCAATAAAAATATCTCCCCAACTTGTAACAATCATTGCCTCGCATCCATAATTTCTTCGGGATTTCCACACCCAGGTATTTCCCTGATCTGTTGATTCGTAATAACTGCCGCCCTGAGCACTAACAAAAATGCTCCCGTTTGGGTGAATTGCTATTGATCGGGCCTCAATCCCTTCCGGACCATTGGTCGGTATTATGAACTCCTGGGAAAAAGCGGTGCTAACGGGTGTTATAATTAGATAGAGAATTAAAAGTAGTTTTTGAATATTTATTTTCATTTTAAGATTGTCCTCATTTTCCTAATCAATTTGCATCATTACATATATTTTATAAATCAATTAGAGGGTCTATCCGGCGGCATGGGAAATCCCTGATCTTCGGTTCCGCTGGGATCATCGCCACTACTACCACCCATTAATAATACGGCAGCCCCTGCAACCACCAGAGCGCCACCTCCAATCCACCACCAGAGACTGCCGCCACCTTCACTGGCTTCTGCTGCAGACATCGCCTTCTGATAGGCTTTGGTATATTCCAATCTTGCCTCAACTTCCTCATCCTCCGTGATCCGTATGGTTTTTGTCCACGGTTTATAATTGGCTTTTTCCAGACGTATATTGACGTTTAGTCCCTCTCTGGCATTGCTTTTAAAGGGGGTTTTACCGGCTTCCTTTTCATTTATAAAAATGGTAGCCCCTTCCGGATCAGAGGTAATTTCTAAAGTGACTATTTTTTCTTCTGCCCTGAGTATCGCTTTTTTTTCAGAAGGAGAACCAACAATGGTAGCAACCTGATTGGCAATACCCTGCATCATAGCAAGCAATCCATCAATTTCACCTTTAAAATCACGGAAAAACGACTTTTCTATCTCAGCCGTTTTGACGTCAATCAGGGAAAGATCTATGGTATAGGTCTGTCCCAGTTTGCCAATCGTACCGCTGATCATTTTCTCCATATTCAGTAATTTTCCCATTTCAACGGCACATTCCGTCGTCGTGCAACCGGTCTGCTGAAATCCCTGTTCGTCCAGAATATCGTCCATCTGCCCCCGTTCCAGAACGACAAATGCATCGGTTTTCACCAGCATCGAGCGCAAACGGTTACCGAGGGTCACGGTTTCCTGTTTCGATAAACCACCGGTATTGGTAAAATCAAGAATAGCAATACGCAGTTTTTTCTGGTCCTGGGCCCAGCTGTTTGTTAAAGTCGTTAAACAGACTAAAATTAAAAGGGAAATTTTAACCATCGAATTCATAGAGTCCTCACTCCTCTTATATTTTTAAACCTGAGTAGCATAAATAAGTCATGATGAAGTTTATAAATTGATTTTTTTCTATTATTCAGAATTAGTCACCACGAAGATAAAAAACAATTAAGAATTAAGAATTTAGAATTATGAATTTGAACAAGAAGCTATAGGCGCTAACATTATGTCATTTATATATTTACATTCTTAATTCGTAATTATTAATTCTTAATTTCGATAAGACCTTCGCATGCTTCGTGGTTTATAAATAGATCGGGTCATTTATTATTTTAGTTTATATGAATTATTATGTGTCAATTTCTCAATTATTATAAAATTATCGTCAGATAAAATTGAATCTTGATCAAAAAATAGTTAGCGTTGGCAGGTTATGGATATTGAAAATGATATAACTAAAAGGGAGTTCTTGTGAGACGTAAGACAGTAACTGTAAAAGTGGGAGACATACGGATTGGCAGTGAACATCCCATCACGATTCAGTCAATGACGAATACGGATACCTCCGATATGGGATCTACTGTTAATCAGATCGCCAATTTGGCAAAAGCCGGATCAGAATTGGTCCGGATTACTGTTAATAATGATCCAGCCGCAAAGGCAGTTCCTGAGATTGTCGACGCGTTAAGAAAGAAGAACATTACCGTTCCTGTTATCGGCGATTTTCACTACAATGGCCATTTACTGCTAACCCGCTACCCTGATTGTGCCAGAGCACTGGCAAAATATCGCATCAATCCCGGTAATGTGGGGACCAAGTCACGGGATAAAAATTTCACGACTATTATTGAACAAGCTTTAAAATATGATAAACCGGTCCGTATCGGGGTAAACTGGGGTTCTTTAGATAAACAGTTATTGACTGAGATGATGGATAAAAATTCCCAACAATCACAACCACTATCAACCAAGGAAGTCACTATCCGGGCCATGGTGGAAAGCGCACTTCGATCGGCCCGCCTGGCAGAAGATATCGGGTTGGGCCATAACCATATCATCATCAGTGCTAAGGTTTCCGGTGTACAGGATCTTGTTACCGTCTATCGTTTACTCGCTCAGGAATGTGATTACCCCCTTCATCTTGGCCTTACCGAAGCCGGTATGGGCAGCAAAGGGATTATCGCCAGCACAGCAGGTTTATCGATTCTCCTCCAGGAAGGAATCGGGGATACTATCCGGGTTTCGCTGACTCCCCAACCCGGGGGTGATCGCAGCGAAGAAGTGCTTGTGGCACAGCAGGTTTTGCAAAGTTTAGAATTACGCAGTTTCACACCACAGGTAACTGCCTGCCCCGGCTGCGGACGGACAACGAGTATCCTCTTTCAGCAATTGGCTGAAAAAATTAACCAGTATATCCGCGAGGAAATCCCGCGATGGCGTACACAATTCCCAGGTGTGGAAGAAATGAAAGTCGCGGTGATGGGATGCGTCGTAAACGGTCCGGGCGAATCCAAACATGCAAATATCGGTATTTCGCTACCCGGAACCGGTGAGGATCCTAAAGCACCGGTATATACCGACGGGAAACACAGCACAACGTTAAAGGGAGATCATATTGCAGAAGATTTTCAACAAATTTTAAATGATTATGTGAAAAAGACCTATGGACAAAGGGTGTGACCGTATAATGTAGAGGCGCATTGTCAGGCGCCTTATGGGTATAAGGTATAAGGTATAAGGTATAAGGTATAAGGTATAAGGTATAAGGTATAAGAAATTACGAATTACGAATTTATAATTAAAGTTGTTTTTCTATTTCGGCCAGAATTTTACTGATCACTTCTTTTTTTGTTCCTTCAATCCGGCAGCCGGCAGCACGGGTGTGACCTCCCCCTTCAAACACTTTAGCTACTTTGTTTACATCGATATTTACCTTGGCCCGTAAACTGATTTTGTGGAATCGTGGTCTGATTTCTCTGATAAATACGCCGACTTTACCACCACGAATCGCAATACTGTAATTTGCCAGTTCTTCAATTTCACTATGTTGGTTTTGACTGATCGTGTTATAATCAAGATAGATCACGTTAACGGCACTCTCTAAATAATTCTCCATCGCCGCAAGACCTTTACCGATGATCCGGATGGCATCAAATGAATTCTCAAAGAAAATACGGTTGTTAATATCCGCAGGATTTACCCCGATTTCTATCATCCTGCCACAAATGTACATATCCCTGGCTGTCGTATTTGAAAAGGAAAAGCGTCCCGTATCATAAACAATGCCGGTATAAATTGCGTTTGCAAGATGAGTATCTATCTTTATTTCTGCCAATTCAATGATTTCATAAACCAATTGAGTGGCGGAGGAAGCTTTTTCATCAACCATGCTTATGTGGGCGAAATCATCTTCGATGGGGTGATGATCAATTTTGACCACTTTGGAGCGATCCGGTAGGATCTTTTTCACCTTTCCAAGCCGGTTAACACCGGGTACATCCAGAATAACAGCGATTTCAATCGGAAAATGCTGAGAAGGTTCATAGGAATAGATCTTTTTGAAATTCTTCAAATAATCAAAACGTGTATCAACCTGTGCGTCTTGAAAAACCATGTAAAATTTTTTACCTAATTGTTCCAGTAATAATCCCATCGCAATTACCGAAGCAATGGCATCACCATCCGCATTCACATGGGCGGATAACAGTATTTGATTGCTCTTCTTAAGAAAATCTAAAACCTTTTTCGCCGATTTCTGGTGTGCGATTTTTGCTTTCAACATTTTCCTCTCAAAAAAGGTTTAAATATATAAAACATCAGCAGAAATGCAAATTTTTAAAGAACTTTATCCACGAATTTATTCAAAGTTTTCAAGAACTTTTGTCTTTTTCTTAATGATTTTTTAATCCTACAAAATATTAATCATATAATTTGTAATTTGTAATTCGTAATTTGTGATTCCCAATTCCGAGTTCCCAGTTACCAATTAAAAATTTGTAATTTATTAAATATTTATGATTTGTTAAATTATACTGAATTTTTCATATAAAATGTAACCTTGTTTAAAAACATTCGTTTAGAAAAATAAACCTATACGGCAAGTGACCATGAATAAAACAACCATACGGCTATTATTTATTATTGGCGCCCTCATCATCCTTTTTATGAGCATATTTCATCTCTCATATCTTGCCAGTCAAATGTCTGATGAAAACTGGTATGGGAATAAAAGCGAAGGAGTGGTCATTTCCGATGTAACATCCGGCGGTGTATCGGAAGCGGCCGGATTACAAGTAGGCGACCGGCTGGTAATGATCAATGGTGATAGTGTCCGTTCCGCCAATCATGCCCAGAGTTTTCTGGATCGGGCTGAAGCCGGCGAAAGCCTTATTTATACCATTGAACGCAACGGCAGAGTTTTTGATGTTAAAGTAAACCTGGCATTATTTGGGGTACCTCTGAGGATCGTCGGTTTGGATATAGCCGGTCTCTTATTTCTTTTTTTCGCTCTTTTCCTCATTTTGCTCAAACCGGAGCAAGAATATGTACGGTTACTCGCTCTGGCTATATTAATCCTGTCTTTTTGCTTTATGAACATTCAATTGGCCTCTAACATTTCACAACGGCCCCTGCTTTATAAACTATTTGCACTGTTGATTATAGCCAGCACCTATTTAACCATTGCCCTGATGAGCCATACCTCTCTTTACTTTCCCGAAAAAAAATATGCGCAAATCAATCGTTTCTGGATGATATATTTTCATTACATCCTGGCCGGAATAATGATCATCGGTTCATTTTATCTGGCAATAAGATTTTACATTGTTTACCCCATTGGGCTGCTCATCCCATTATTGTACATGGCTGGCATTGAAATTGCCTATTGGAAAAAGCGGCGAAAAGAATATATTGGAAAGCAAAAGATAATAAAATTAACAGGAATATTAATTGTTGTTGTGTTTCTTGGTGCCGCACTTTTTGCCATATCAGCAGGTCAGCGACGTCCATTGTATGAATCTCTCGCTTTTATTATAATACTGTTGCCTTTATCTTTTTTTTACACAACCGTGCGCTATCGGATATTTGACATATATATCCGGATCCGTCTCTCACTCGTCTACACCATCATCCAGGTATCTCTGTTTTTAGCCTTTGTATTCGCATTGTTCCTTTTAATAAAATTTTTACCCCGCTGGGAGATCGATCTTCCGGCTTTCTTTATTACCGGCGCTTCATTAGAGGTCAGAAATACCAATCAGTTAAGCCCGGAAATACAGCACCAAATAAAAGCAGGGTATCAAATATTCTTTGCCATAGCACTCGCTTTTTTTCTTTATCTGTTTAAAAACAGATTACAATTACTGATCGACCGATTATTTTTTCAGCAAAAATATGACTACCGGAACGCCTTAAAACAATTTGGTGAACTCCTGTCATCTTATTTTACCCGGGAAGATATTGGCCAAAAATCTGTCGACCAGATTCAAAATATTATGAAAATTAAAGGTACCTCTCTGGCTTTTGTAAATAATGGAAGTTATCAAATTCTCAGTGCGCGGGGGAATCTAGCCCCATTAATCTCAAAAAACATAACCTTTTCTGACCAGATGGTCCAAAACTTAACACATTTAAAAAAGCGCCTAAGCCCGGAAGAAATTATGGAAATAGAATCTCTGAAGGAAACGGAATCCTTGATCCAATGCGGCACACCGATTATTTCCGGTAGAGACAAACTGGAAGCAATTCTTTTTACCGGGGAGAAACTCTCAGAAAGTCCTTATAATTACGATGATTTTGAACTACTGGCCCTGTTTGCCGAGAACCTGGGTACTGCTTTCGATAGAGCAAGATTATACGAGGAAAATTCTGAGAAAGAGCGTTTGAAGAAAGAACTTGAAATCGCCCGACAGATCCAACTAAACTCTTTGCCAAAATGTGATCCGGACCATTCCGGTTTACAGATATGCTCCTCACTGACCGCAGCAACAGAAGTAGGTGGTGATTACTATGATTATCTGGAAATAGATAAAGATCAACTGGGTTTACTTGTTGCTGATGTCGTAGGCAAAGGAACTTCCGGGGCTATCTACATGTCTAAAATTCAGGGATTTTTACAAACCCTGCAATTGGAGAATCTTCCTACGGAGGTAATGTTTGAGCGATTAAACACATTAATCCGAAGACATTTCGATCAGGATTTCTTTTTTACCGCTCTCTATGGTATTTTTAATTCTCTCGATCGAACTGTTAATATCTATCGTATGGGTCACAATGGATTGATCTATTATGATTCATCCAGGAAGAAAATAGAAGTAATTGAGCCGGGTGGGATTGCTTTTGGTATCGCTGGTACAGACCAGTTCAAAAATGAACTTATCTCCCATAAAATCAACTACACCGTCGGTGATCTTTTTGTATTTCTAACCGATGGTTTTATGGAGGCCATGAATAAAGAAATGCAACCTTTTGGCGAAAAAAACCTATGTGATATCGTTTTCAATAATGTAAACGAAAATGCCACAGCCATCATGAACAAATTGCAGGATGCAATATTTAGTCACTCTTCCGGCCAACAACTGGATGATGCCACAGGTATTGTTGTAAAAATTATCTCATAGTTGTTTAGATGTCCCTTTTTTCCGCCAGATATTGTCGATAACACGCCAGGTGTAAATTACCGTATAGGCACAGATAGCACCGAGAATAGCCCCCACAATGATATCGAACGGATAGTGCACCCCAATCGCTACCCGGGAGATGGCCACCAGAGAAGCGGCACCAAAATACCACCATCGATATTTTGGATAAAAATAATTGAAGGTTGTAGCCGTGGCAAAGAAATTTGAGGCATGGGCCGATGGAAATGATAAGGAAGTCTTCATTCCTACCAGGAGATGAACATCCGGAAGCGTGACACAAGGTCTGGGACGTCCGAAGATCGGCTTTAAAATATGAGCGGCAATCTGATCGCTTAAAAAGATTACCGGTATGATAAGTAATACGACCAGTCTTCCCCTTTTCCCCCCCTTCCAGATGAGCCCGATAATCGCAACTCCCCAGACCGGAAACCAGTGATACTTTTCAGTGATAAATGGCATAAACCAGTCCGAAACGGGATTTTGTAAACTTACATTTATAAAATAAAAAAGTGCCGTATCTATTTTTGAGATAAAATCCATCATATTTTATGGTCTCTCCTCTTATAAAAACGAATGATATAATACAAAATACAAAATACAAAATAAATTAACAACCAAGTTGGAATTGGGAATTGGGAACTCGGAATTCGTTAAATCATGGACGAATTTTTCCCAACAAGGCAACTGGTAGGAGACATTGTTGTCGGGGCAGGATTTTGCTTTCTGTTATCTGCACTCCTATAAAAGGATCCCTACGGGATGACTATTGCAGATTATTCATAATTAAAAGTTACCAGTTCCCCGTTCCAAATTCCAAATTCATTTTGTATTTTGTATTAATTATTTTTTATTTTTAATTACCAAAGAATACATATCAGAAAGAGGTATCAATTGAAAGCGATTCGTATCCATCAGCACGGTGATCCCGGTGTTCTTCGTATTGATAACCTGGATGTTCCTGCTATAAAAGGAAATGAGGTTTTAATAAAAATCAAATCAGCCGCTCTCAACCATCTTGATCTTTGGGTACGCAAAGGTCTTCCCGGTATATCCTTACCGATCATTATGGGTAGTGATGGCGCAGGTATCATAGAATCTGTCGGTAATGATCTTGCCCGGAGAGATGCGTTCAAAACCGGAGACGAGGTATTTATCGTGCCCTTCCGCAGTGATCGACCTTATGGATCAGCCGAGGAACTAAGTAACCGGTATCAGATTCTGGGAGAACATCTGGATGGAACCCAGGCCGAATTTGTATCTGCACCCGCCGATTATGTAATGCCCAAACCGAAAAATTTAAGCTGGGAAGAAACTGCCGCTTTTCCCCTGGCGACCATGACTGCTTATCATATGCTGACAAAAAAACTGCAGCTAAATAAAGATCAGACCATTCTTATCTGGGGAGCCAGTAGTGGCATTGGCAGCGCTGCAATCCAAATCGCCAGACTATATGGTACAACAGTAATCACCACAGCAGGATCAGAGGAAAAAACTGATATTGGCAAACGCCTGGGAGCGCATTACGTACTCAATTACCATCAGGAGGATGTGACCCGGAGAGTTAAGGAAATTACCAGTGGCAAGGGCGTGGATATTGTTTTTGAACATGTTGGTGCAAAAAGTTGGCAGCATAGCCTTCGTTCGCTGAAAAAAGGCGGCAAAATCGTTACCTGTGGAGCAACAACCGGCTCTGGCGTTCAACTTGATTTGAGACATTTATTCATCAAACATCAACAAATAATCGGCTCAACAATGGGCAATCGCCGGGATTTATCTGAAATTTGTTCGTTGATCGAGCAAAAAAAATTAAAACCCCTGGTCGGTCAGGTCTTCACCTATCACGATATTCAGGACGCCCACCAGGTTCTGGAAAAAAATCAACAGCTGGGTAAAATTGTAATTCTTTTTTAATAGGATCCTATGATACCAACCATAAGTAATCAATATTATCAAAATGATCATGACCAGGGAATATATTTAAAAAATATCGCGTCTTATGATATAAATAATTGTGACCGGTAAAAAGGAATAATTTTTTGATCCAATTAAAAAATAACAGCAATATTACAAATTTTGATATAAATATAAATATTATGTAGATTGGTGATATGGAACTTTTATTAGCTATAGGGATTTTTGGATTTGCTTTTTTTCTTCTTTCTATAGGGACCATTTTTGCCAAAAAGGGTATTCGATCCGGCTCATGTGGTCATGGTATTCATGTAAAGGGTGAAGAACTCACCTGCGGTGCATGTCCCTCAAAAAAGGCTGAAATTTGTCATAGCGGGGATAAAGAAGGATACGCCACACTTGCTCAAATAACCAATCCCTCCCGAAAACGTCGGTACAATGATACGTCTTTTAACAATCAGTAATATATTTCTGTTAAGCCCTACCCTTCGATCTGTTAAACCAAATAAATTCATACCGCAGCACAGGGCTGCAAACAAAGAAAAAAAAAGTCCACGAATTACACGAATTACACGAATTACAAATATCAAATAAATTCCAAATTCGCCAGTAGGCGAATCCGCCTGCCGGCGTGATCACAATTCAAGAAATTCAATCAATTAAATTTCGGTCATTAGTATTTTGAAAATTGATTATTATTTGGATTTTGTAATTTGTCATTTGATATTTGATTGCATCATCGCTGCGGTATTAATAGATCAGGTTAGTGATATAAGAGGTGTTATTCTTGGACGAGGTATTTAGAAAATCCGGAGGACTGAAAAGATACCAACGAACGGATGTCCTTGCGAATGATCAGAAAAGCCTCTGTATCATCAGTATTTTCTATCAGGGTTAAACCCTTTTCTTTTCCCAGCACCATTAAAGCAGTTGCCAGGGCATCAGCTTGCATACAATTTTTTGCAACAACCGTCACACTGGCCAGGTTATGGGAAATAGGCTTGCCACTTCTCGGATCAATCGTATGGGAAAATATTTTACCCTCATATTCAAAATAGTTCCGATAATCTCCGGAAGTAGCAACGGCATCATCGTTTAATTGCAGGATAGCCTGAATATTCTGTCCCGGCAAACTGGCAAAATCCGGATTATCGATACCGATTTTCCAAAATTCTCCCTGATCATTCAAACCACGGGCGAATACTTCTCCGCCAATTTCTACCAAATAGTTTTTTAATCCTTCATCAAACAATATCCGCGCCACGACATCGACACCATACCCTTTTGCGATGGCCCCTAAATTGATTTGTAACGATGGGATACGTTTTTTAAGTGCTTTCCCACTGATTATTTCAAGGTTTTTTGCACCGACATTCCGCAGGATGGCAGAAAGTTCCAAATCGGAGGGGGGCACGACCCGATGTCCGTTTTTCCCAAATCCCCAAAGATCTATCAGCGGCGCTACCGTAATATCGAAAGTATAATCGGACTTTACAGATATTTTCATTGCCTCACCGACAACATTCGCAAAGTCCGGTGAAACCGCAAAAGCAACCGTATCCTTAAAATCATTAAAGCGGGAAATCTCACTGGTTGGATCATAGGTGGACATCTGGCGATTCACTTCTATCAGTGCTGAATCGATTTTTACGCGCAAACGAATTAACTCACCATCAGAAAATATGGGAGACATGATCTTCACCTGGTAAGTGGTCCCCATGGTCGTACCTGACCATTGATAGAGCTTCTCAACCGGCCCGCACCCGATAAAATAAAAAAGGAGCAGACCATAGCTGCTCCTAATTAAAAATAAATATTGTAACCATTTTTTAAAATACATCATAAGCGATCATCTCGTTATCTACGCCCATATTATAGAGCATCTTATTTACCGCATCGATCATCATTGGCGGTCCGCAAAGATAATATTCTATCTCACCAGGATCCTCATGTTTATACAGATAGTTGTCTTGTACAACCTGATGGATAAAGCCTACCGGCCCGGTCCAATTATCTTCCGGTAACGGTTCTGACAGGGCAACCGTATAGGAAAAATTTGGAAATTCCTTTTTAATCTCCTGAAATTCATCATCATAAAACATTTCTCTCAACGAACGCGCACCGTAGAAAAAATTGACTTTCCGACCAGTTCTTAAAGTTTTGAAGAGGTGAAATAAATGACTACGCATCGGGGCCATACCCGCTCCCCCACCGATATAAATCATCTCACGATCTGTATCTTTAATAAAGAATTCTCCATAAGGACCACTGACCGTAACTTTATCCCCCGGCTTAAGATTAAAAATATACGAAGAGGCGATTCCCGGCGGCACATTCTTTCCCGGGGGAGGCGTGGCAATTCGAACATCTAGCATCACGATATCACCTTCGGCCGGATAGTTGGCCATAGAATAGGCCCGGAATATTTCCTCATCATTAGAAGACTTCAAATCCCATAATTTATATTTGTCCCAATCACCCCGATATTCTTCCTGGATATCAAATTCTGTATATTTAAGTTCATAGGGGGGAATATATATCTGTATATAACCACCTGCCTGGAAATCCATATGCTGACCTTTTGGAAGTCTTATAGTAAAAGACTTAATAAAGGTAGCGACATTTTCATTTGAAATGACTTCACACTCGAATTTTTGAATACTAAAGATCTCTTCCGGCACGTGGATATTCATATCCTGTTTTACTTTCACCTGACAGGCGATGCGCCAGTTTTCCTTGATCTGCCGCCGCGTCAGCAGCGATTTTTCTGTTGGAAGCACATCACCACCCCCCTCCAGTATCTGGCATTTGCACATTCCACAGGTACCACCACCACCACAAGCGGAGGGCAGGAATATTTTATTATTGGCAAGCACCGTCAACAAATTTCCTCCGGCATCCACCTCGGGACTTTTGCTTTCATCATCGTTTATTAGGATTTTAACCTTCCCCTGTGCGACTAGTTTCTTCTCAGCTAAAATAAGAATATACACCAGGATAAGGATAAAGGAAGAAAATACACCGGCACTTAGGGCAATTAATGCATAAATATTCAATGTAACACTCCTGACTTTGTAATTATAAACTTATCCCCGAAAAACTCATAAATGCCATTGCCATTAAACCGGTAATGAGCATCGTCAAACCTAATCCCCTCAGACCCTCCGGGACATTCGAATAGCGCAACTTTGTGCGGATGGCAGCCATAGCAATAATGGCCAGGAAGAATCCAAAACCTGAGCTGAAACCAAAAACAGTTGATTCGAGAAGATTATATTCTCTCTCAACCAGAAATAGAGAAGAACCCAGGATAGCACAATTGACAGCAATCAAAGGGAGGAATATACCTAAGGCGGTATATAAAGTTTGACTGAATTTATCGACAAACATTTCAACCAGCTGTACCATTGCAGCAATAACAGCGATAAATGATATGAATTGTAAAAAGCTTAAATCAACAGTAGCAAAACCGTCCCAGAGCCATGTCATAGCACCATCTTTTAGGAGGTAAGTATTGATTGCCCAATTAGCCGGAGCCGTAATTGTCATTACAAAGATCACAGCAAGACCAAGACCCAATGCCGTTTCCACTCTTCTAGACACGGCCAGAAAAGAACACATCCCCAGAAAATACGCAAGAACGATATTCTCAACGAATATCGACTTGATCGCTAAACTTAAATAGTGCTCCAAAATAAACCTCACTGATCTAAATATTATGATTCTTCAAATTTTTTAGAAATCATCCGCTGTCCCCAGATGATCAAACCTAATAGAATAAAAGCCCCCGGTGACAATACCATCAATCCCATATTTTCATATCCGGCAGAATATAAAAAATCGGGAATAAGTTGCAGCCCGAACCAGCTGCCACTTCCCAAAATTTCTCTTCCTGTTGCAACAATAATTAAGATCATGGCATATCCCAAACCGTTCCCTAATCCATCAAGAAAGGATGGCCAGGGTCTATTCTGTAATGCAAATGCCTCTGCCCGACCAAGAATAATACAGTTGGTAATGATCAAACCAACAAAGACACTCAATTTCTTGCTTATATCAAATAAGTAAGCCTTTAGAATTTGATCGACCAATATTACTAATGTTGCCACTACTGCCAGTTCGACGATAATTCTGATTTTAGAGGGAATATTATTTCTCAGCAGTGAAATGGCGACATTGGATAGAGTCAACACAAATATCACTGCCCCTGACATGACCAGGGCTGTCGGAACCTGTACCGTAACAGCCAGGGCAGAACAAATACCCAGTATCTGTAGGGTAATCGGGTTATTATCAGACAGAGGATCACTCAGCGTTCGTTTATTCTTCTTGGAGAAAAGTTTTTCCTTCGGCTTTGCCTGAAGTTTGGATTCGGCTAAAACATTGACATCTGCCATATTTATTGCTCCATTTTTTCTTTTCTTAATCTTTCAAAATAGGGTGCATAAGTTGCAAGGTCTTTTTTGAGGAATATATTCAGTCCCCTGCCGGTTAATGTAGAGCCGCTGATACCATCGACATAATGATAGGATTCTACCGGAGGTATCTTTTCCTCTACTTTGCCCTTAATAATAGTGATTGAGACCATTTCGCCTTCCGGGGAAAGAATACGTTTTCCTTTAAAATTATTTGTAAACCATTCCTTCTCAATTTCTCCCCCAAGCCCCGGAGTTTCACCATGCTTATAAAAGGTGATCCCCTTAACCGTATTCAGATCATTCTCAAAGGCGATATATCCATAGATTGTCGACCAGAGTCCTTTACCTGAAATTGGTATGATATAGGAAACGATCCGGCCGTTTTTTTCCGCATAGTACATAGGCAGCAGATCGATATCTTTTTTGGGATCCAGTTGTTCTACTTTTTTATCGGGAACCTCATCACCGGCACGATTAATTACTTTTGAGCGGATGTTTTCATCATATAAACGCAGAATTTCCTGGCGCGTTAACGCATCCCCTCTCTCCGAGCCAATACCGGCAGAGGCCAGGATATTTTTTCTGATATCGAGCTGGATATTTTCCTGCTGTCGATCGCGAAGTAAGTTTGCAGCAGCAGCCAGTAAAACACTACAAGTGATGGTGACAACGGCTGCAAAAAAGAAAACATAAGAATTTTTATGCACGACGCAACCTCCTGCGCATATTGGCTTTTAGTACATAATAATCGATGAGGGGGGCAAAAACATTCATAAATAATATGGCCAGCATCATCCCTTCCGGATAGGCCGGATTAACTGTGCGAATCAAAATTGCCATCATACCGATCGCTATTCCATAGATCCATTTTCCTGTATTGGTACCGGAGGCACTCACCGGATCGGTAGCCATAAATACAGCGCCGAAGGCAAAACCGCCCATTACCAGATGCCACAGGGGAGGTAATGTGAAGATGCTGGACGATGTCGGACCGGCGATAAGATTCATCAGATAAGACGTACCGAGCCCACCGATCGTAACCGCTGCCATAATCCGCCAGCTGCCCACTCCCGTAATTATCAAAATTAACGCCCCAATCAGAATGGCCAAAAAAGATGTTTCGCCCATGCTTCCCGGAATAAAACCCAAAAACATGTCTTGAAATGAAAAACCAGCCGCTTTTACGGCAGCGGTGGCAGATTCTCCTGTACCCGCGCTTGATGCAACCAGTAATGGTGTAGCACCTGAGTACCCATCTATGAGTTTATCTTTTGCCAGATCAATGGCTGCCCATACTTTATCACCGGATATTTTTCCAGGATACGCAAAAAATATAAAAGCACGGGCAGTAAGGGCCGGATTGAAGATGTTCATTCCCGTTCCACCGAATACTTCCTTGCCAATAATTACACCAAATGTTACAGCAACCGCTACCTGCCAGAGTGGAATAGTTGGGGGAAGAACCAGAACAAAAAGAATACCGGTTACAAAAAATCCTTCATTGACCTCATGCCCCCGGATGATCGCGATCAATATTTCCCAACCCAGTCCAACCACATAGGTGACAATAATAACCGGCAACATGACAAGGAATCCTGTCCATAGACATTCCCCCAGGGACATGACAATTCCTTTTGCCAGTGAAGCCTGGTGACCAATGTTGTACATACCGAAAATAATTGCGGGGAAGAGAGCAAAAACAACAGTAATCATAAACCGCTTGGAATCTATCTTATCCCTGATATGCGGTCCACGGGTAGTCCTTGTGGCAGGTGTCAGAAAAAAGTTATCGACAACCTCGAATAAAGCATAAAATTTCGAGAATTGGCCGCTCTTTTCAAACTTTGGTGCCAGATTTTCGCTTAATTTTCTGATAAACTTCAACTTGTATCCTCGATATTAGTTTTGTAGTTAATTTATAGAGACATCTGAATAGTTTATATTATGTTGTCATTGCGAGGAATGACGATAAATATCATTTCCTTATGAGAACTGTTAACCTTCCTTTTCCAAAATATCCAATCCTTCCCGGATATACTTTCCAAAGTCAATCTTAGAGGGACAGATATAGGAACAAAGAGCAAAATCCTCTTCATCCACTTCCAGGAGACCCAGGGCGATCATATCTTCAATTTCTTCCGCCATGATGCTTTTAACCAGGTGTGCCGGGAGAATATCCATCGGTAAAACTTTTTCATAATCCCCGGTTTGAATAAAAGCCCTTGTCCCACCATGAACTCTTGTATCCTTGACGTATTCTTTACGGGGAAAATATTTGGATAGAAAGGTACGTGAAAAACTCTCATCATTGAGCCCTGGTGTCAACCAACCAAAAAATACCCGTTCCGGGCTGTCAGAAATTACTGTTAATGTCCGGGCGTAAAATCCCAGATAGCCGTTCTCGTTTATTTTCCGACCGGATAATACATTACCGGATATAATTCTAACATTATCTTCGATTAACGTGCCTTCATTAACGATTGTCTGAACACTTGCACCGAGCCAAGTACGATAATATTTCCGGGATTCCGGCCTTAAAGATGAACCGGCAACAGCAATCACTCTTTCTATAGGATAAGTTCCCTGGAGAAAGAGTTTTCCAATCAAGGCTACATCACTGGCATAGAGGTACCAGACAATCTCCCCAACATTGATCGGAGCAATATGGTGTATATGCACACTGACATTTCCTGCAGGATGTTTTCCACTAAATCCATGGGTTTCAACACCTTCTGCATTAACGATAGCCGGAACATGTTCATCCCGTGAGGCATCTACCGTTAGATAAGTTTTACCTTCCGTCAGTCGTTTTAAAACGGTCAAACCTGCCTGAAAAAAATCGTTCTCTTCCTGCAGGAGAAACTCATGATCAGCGGCTAATGGTGCAGTATCCATCGCGCAAATAAAAATATCTCTTGGTGTCATCTTCGGATCAGCAATTTTTGAAAAAGGACGTTGCCGGATGAGCGGCCAAAGACCGCCTTCTAACAGATGTTTTTTAATATCCGAGACACTCAGGTTAGTCAGCTCGTCCATTTTATGACGGCCAAAATCAATGGCGTTGTCTTTACCATCGGATTCAACCACCACTTCCGTAATTGCACGCCGATCACCACGATTGATCTGCAGGACTTTTCCACTCGCCGGTGAGAGAAATTTGACATCAGGATTTAGTTTATCATAGTAAAGCGGAGATCCTATGTTAACCATGGAACCTATGTCAACTTCAAGCCTTGGCTTAAGTCCCGGAAAATCAGGGGGTTGTGAAGCAAATAATATAGGTCTTACTGCATCAACCACTACTTGCTCAGTTTTTCCGGCTAATTTTATATCGTAGCCTTTTTTCAGTTTGTGTTTAATCATAATAGATAAACATCCATTTAAGGTTGGTTTTTTCCCATCATTAGAAGTTCACAAAATATAACAAATTAGATAATTTTATCACAACTTTTTTTAGAGATTTTTTTCACACACCGGAGAAATCAGGAAAAAAATTACGTTACAAACTTACAAGTATTCATCCTGGTGAATAAAAATAACAGCATTAATTTAATTATTTTCGGAATAACTATAAATATTTATTTCTTTGATACAAGTTGATAAGTATTATGATCAGATGTAAATTTAATCGGCCGTTTCAGAAATCAGTGCTATAATTATAAACTAAAACAATATAATTTCTCTCCCAACACGCTTCATGAAATTAACCGTTCCAAACCAACTGACCATACTTCGGATAATACTTACACCTGTCTTCTTATACTTTTTTATAAAAAATTCGTTTGATGATAAGCTGATTGGTACGGCAGTCTTCTTCATAGCCGCTGCCACCGATTGGTATGATGGATATATCGCCCGAAAATTTAACATCGTTACCCGCTGGGGACAATTTATGGATCCCCTGGCCGATAAAATACTCATATCATCTGCTATAATTGTTTTTGCTTATCTGGACTATCTCCATTGGTGGATGGTTTTGGTCATTGTATTAAGAGATTTTATCATTACTTTTCTGAGGATGTACGCTCTAAAAGGAGGTAAATCAATTGTTACCAGTAATCTTGCAAAATGGAAAACTTTTTTCCAAATGAATGCCGTTTTTATTCTTCTGATTTATCTGAATTTTCCGAAATCAAATATATATAACCTCAGCGATTATCCCCCTGATTATTCCTACTGGGTGACGATCCTTTATCTGCTTGTCACCTTAATTACTGTTATTTCAGGTTTACAGTATCTCATTGAGAACAGAGCCCATGTTATTGAGCTGATAAAAAGAACGATTCAACTTATCTACAGATAATTGACTTTGCCACTGAAAAAACTAAAATATTTACTCGCCACCGGTTTAGGTAGCGGCTATATCCCTTATTTTCCAGGCACATGGGGCAGTATATTTGCCCTTGTGATCTATATTTTCGTTGCCCTAAACGATTTTATCTGGTTGATCATTTGTATCGTCACCTTTTTTATCGGCACATGGGTTTCCCAGGCGGTTGAAATTGATAAGGGCAAAGACCCGGGAATTGTAGTAATAGACGAATTTGTCGGGCAATGGGTGACTCTTCTTTTTTTACCGCGGATACCACTGATCTTTATCAGCGGTTTTTTTCTATTCAGAATTTTGGACATCTTAAAACCATTTCCGGCACGAAAAATGGAAAATTTAAAGGGTGGACCGGGTATTATGCTGGACGATCTTGTTTCAGGGATTTATGCAAATATCGGATTGCATATTATGCTGTGGATTATTTCTTAGAATATAATTTTCTGATTATATCCACAAATCCGTAAAAATTGTATAGATTGCTTCACTAACGCTCGCAATGACGATATAGATTGCTTCGCTAACGCTCGCAATGACGATAATGGGACCGTCATTGCGAGACGCGAAGAATGAGTGGCGAAGCAATCTCTTTTGATTACTGATGGTCTGTGTCAATCGACGAAGTAAAATATATTGTCATTAATCTCATAGCAAAGCCCAAAGCTGGAGACAAGATAGGAAGGATAATGGATCAAATTAAGGCAGAAATTATAAGCATTGGAAATGAAATACTTTCCGGCTGGACATTGAATACAAATACCCACTGGATCGCTCAAAAACTTAACGACATCGGACTTCCTGTACAGTGGATGTCAACCATAGCGGACACCGAAAATGAAATTACTATTGCCCTTAAAACCGCAGGGGCCCGGGCCGATGTTATCCTCTGTACCGGTGGTTTGGGCCCGACGCCTGATGATATAACAAAGACGGTTATTTCCAAATTTTTTGAAACAAAACTGGTCCTGAATAAAGATATATTACGGCATATACAAAAGTTTTTTGAAAGCAGAAATTTAAAAATGTCTAAAACTAACCGCCAGCAGGCACTGGTTCCAGAGATTGCTTCTACTGTTCACAACTCTCTCGGTACTGCTCCGGGACTGATCTTTGAAAAAAACAGACAACTATATTTTTTTATGCCCGGTGTACCAAGAGAAATGAAAAAAATGATAACCACAAATATATTAACGTACATCAAAAATTACTTTCGTCTGTCTGATTTGAACACCTATATTTTGAGAACCACCGGCATCGCCGAATCCAGACTTTTTGAGAAAATTGAAAGAATACTGGATAAATATGCGGATATAACCGTTTCTTTTCTGCCTAAAATAACCGGTGTTGACATAAAATTAAAGATACCTGACCAACCGGTTGAAAACCACCGGAGGGTAAAACAACTACTCGACGAAACCCGAATAATCATCGGAAAATATATTTATACAGAGACTGAGAAAGAACTTCAGGAAATCCTTGGAGATTATCTCCGTTCTCATAATCTATCCCTGGCTGTCGCTGAGAGTTTTACCGGCGGATTAATTTCAGATTGCTTAACTGATACTCCAGGTAGCTCTGATTATTTTTTAGGTTCTATTGTTTCTTATAGCAATAATAGTAAAATCAGGGAACTCGGTGTTTCTGAAAAAACCCTGTCAGATTTTGGAGCAGTGAGTGAACAGACCGCCATTGAAATGGCGGTAGGTGTTCAAGACTTATTCCAGGCTGATTGTGCTATTGCCAGTACCGGTATTGCCGGGCCGGGGGGTGCAACTGAAAATAAAGCGGTTGGTCTTTGTTATCTGGCTGCTGTAAAAGGTATACAAACGTTTGTAAAAAAGTTCAACTTTGGCGAGGACCGGCGTATTATAAAGGAAAGAGGAGCCATGGCCGGTCTAGAATCTTTGAGAAGACTAATACTGGATTTATAGATACCTCCTTTTTATTTTTGATCCCCTTAAATTAATCTATCCTGGTCTATTCATAAACCACGAAGCACACAAAGAACACGAAGATATTTTTATTGAATTTAAATAAAAATATATATTATTAAATAATGATCAATAATTCCTTTATTTTATCACCTTAATTTATTGTTATTATTAAACATTCGCGCTCTTTGTGATCGATGCCTGTCCTGAAGACCAAATGGTCGAAGGATATTGGGCATTGGACATTAGGCATTGATTTGACATTTGACATTGGAAATTGGGACTTGTTTGCAGCTTTGTGCTGCGCTATGTAATACTCCAAATATATTGGATTTTAATAGCTACAATGTTTTTTTTTAGACTGACCTGATAAAGTTTGAGCATAATCAGACGAATAAGACTAATATGTATAGTAATAATCAATGGTTTGGTCTGCATAAGTGCTCCGGGGTCTGTCATTAAAAAATGAATAAAATTCTCGTCATCGATAATGAATATGATATAGCCGAATTAATAGGTGAAATTCTCACTGTAAACGGCTTCAAGGCTCAGACTGCCCTGAACGGAAAAGAGGGTATAAATGCAGCCATCAATTTCCACCCGGATTTAATCCTGTGTGACATCTCCATGCCACAGATCACCGGGTATGACGTGCTAGATTCTCTCCGAAAAAACAAAGAAACCCACGCCATTCCGTTCATCTTTTTAACAGCTAAAGGCGGGATGCAGGACCTCCGTAAGGGCATGCTGCTCGGCGCTGATGACTACCTGACAAAACCAGTCTCAGCAGAAGAATTAATTGCCGCTGTAAGAACACGGCTGGAAAAACATCATCAGATGACGAGTCATTACAAAGCAGAGATCGAGCAAACAAAATATCATCTGGAGATAACCAGAAACTATGATGAGTTAACCGGTTTACCGAAACGCTCTGTACTCGAGAAAAAATTAAAGGGTATTTTATCTTACAAGAATCCTGCAATGATAACTGCATTATTCGTTGTAAAATTTAACCGCTTTAAAAATATTGCTGATATTTTTGGGATACAAGAATATTTTACGCTCATTCAGGAATTGGTAAAAAGGATAGAAAATGCAACCCAGGAAATGAAGAATGTTTTTTGTCTGGATGATGATGAATTTGGAGTACTTCTTACCAACGTACCGGTAAAAAAGAACCTGACCCTCTTAGCAAAAAAGATCCTGTCTATGATCCGCAAGCCTGTATTTCTGGAAAATCATGAGCTCAATTGTAGTGCCTGCATCGGTATGGCGACCACAAACAATGGATCTCCTCCGCCTAATTCTCTCATTACTAATGCGGAACTTGCTTTGGATGCCTCACTTGGAAATGGATTTAATACGTTTAAGATGTATGCCGAAGATCTGAAAAAACATGCCACCGACAGAATAAATATTGAAAATGCATTACACAAAGCGTTAGATCGCCATGAATTTACCCTGTTTTACCAACCTAAAATAGATTCAAAAGATCATACTATTATTGGCTCTGAAGCATTAATCAGATGGGAGAATACTGATTATGGTCTTTTATCCCCTGCCCAATTCGTACCCATTGCTGAGGAAAATGGCCTCATCATTCCCATCGGTGAATGGACACTGGAATCGATTTGTAATCAATTAAACATATGGAAAAATGAGGGTTTAAATCCCCCTCCGGTTGCTGTAAATATTTCCGCCCGGCAGCTGGAACAAAAAAATTTCTTAAATACGATAGTTACCACTCTGGAGAAATCAAAAGTCGAGAATGAACTGCTGGAGATCGAATTAACCGAAAGTATTCTGATCAAGAACTCAAAAAGGATTTCAAAAAAACTCTCTAAATTACGTGATAAGGGGATGAAAGTAGCCATTGATGATTTCGGGACCGGATATTCATCGCTGGCTTATTTATCGAACTTTCCTTTTGATAAATTAAAAATTGATCAATCTTTTATTCGCGACATTACTTCCGATAGAACGGCAGCATCTCTGGTCACTTCGATTATTTCTATGGCACACAGTATCGGCGTACGCGTAATTGCAGAAGGTGTAGAAACAGAAGCCCAAATGAAATTCTTAACAAATTACCACTGCGACGAAATCCAGGGATATTATTTCAGTCGCCCGATCCCAGCCAGCAATTTTACAGAATTGATGCGTAAACAAAAGCTGTAACCGTTATTTTATCCCTCACCTATCAATCTCCCTGACAATTTTCTACTCATATTTTCCCAAAAAATCAAACAGACAAAAAAAATTCTTTGATTTACTGAATATAATTATTTACCATTAACTTTTTATTTTCTAACCTGAATTATTCATAAAATTAAATAATTAAGTCTATAAATAACATAAAATCAATGAGTTAATTCCCCCTTAATAAAGGGGGTTAGGTGGATGTTTTAAACGTAATATTTTAAATTAAATCAATGTTTTACAACCCCTTAGTCCCCTTTTTAAAGGGGAGACTTAATTATCGCCATATGATAGATTTAAAATTCATGAATTAATCAGGTTAAATATCGAGTTCGTTGAGAACGTAGAGAAAAGATATCCAAGTTGTTTTTTTTGATATTATAATTGAATAATTTTGACACTACTTTGTACGGTAAAGGAGCTGCTGGTATGTTAAAAAATCACCCAAGAGGTCTGATGACCCTCTTTTTCACGGAGATGTGGGAACGTTTTGGCTACTATCTTATGCTTGGAATATTTTTTCTATATATGACTGATACGGCCCGGGGAGGCATGAGTTTTGGCCGGGCAAAAGCTTCTGATATTTTAGGTACATACCTGGCGCTTGTTTACCTCACCCCATTTCTTGGTGGATTGCTCGCTGATCGTATTCTCGGTTATCGAAATGCCATTGTGCTTGGTGGATCGCTAATGGCTGCCGGCTATCTTGGGCTGGCTATTCCGGGTGAAAATGCTTTTTGGATTTCATTATTTCTTATTATCATCGGTAATGGGTTTTTTAAACCGAATATTTCCACGCTGGTCGGCAATCTTTATGGTGAAAAAAAATATGAGCGGTTTAAGGATGCCGGCTATAATATATTTTATATGGGCATTAATATTGGCGCTTTTGTATGTAACTTTGTGGCCGCCTATCTCAGAAACTACTATGGATGGGGATATGCCTTTGCCGCTGCCGGTATTGGTATGATCTTCGGAATCATCTGGTTTTTGGGAGGGCAAAAGAATGTGAAATCCGCAGATGTGCTGAAACCGACGAATCCGGAGGATCTGTCGCTTTCAAAAATTTTTGCCACCGTCTTTGGTCCTTTAGTGGTTTTTGGTGCCATCGGCTGGTTCATTCCTGATAATATATTCGGTTCCGATTCAACCGATGCCTTCATCTTTGCCAGCGTACCGGTTACACTATTTTTTCTATCTCTCTGGTATCGTGGTTCAAAAGAAGACAAATCACCGATTGCCGCACTCTTATCAATTTTTGCTGTGGTTGTAATTTTCTGGGCGATATTTCATCAAAATGCCACTGCTTTAACAATCTGGGCAGAGAATTATACTGACCGCAGTATGCCGGCCATTATCGAACCAGTTGCACAGACTTTCGGAATGGTACAGATTGTCGACACAAGTCCAAGGGAAGTACCAAAACTCGACGCCCACGGCGTACCTATGGCAAATGAAGAGGGTCTGGCAATAACCGAGACCGGCCCACACCCTTATTTTAACAACCTCGATAAATCCCTGTGGACCGATTCCAAAGAAACGGTAACTTTAAAATTGGTTTCAACCGAGATATTTCAATCGGTAAATCCGGGGTTTGTGGTCTTATTGACACCTCTTGTCGTCGCCTTTTTCGCCTTTCTTCGACGTCGAAAGAAAGAACCATCGACACCAGCAAAAATTGGTTGGGGAATGTTTATTACCGCTGTTTCTACATTGATTATGATTGCTGCCGTGCTTGCATCACAGAATGGTCTGGAAAAAAGCTCACCCAGCTGGCTTATTGGTAGCTATGCCATTATTACCATTGGAGAACTTTTTTTAAGCCCAATGGGTCTTTCCCTTGTATCCAAATTAAGTCCGAAACGTCTGACATCGCTCATGATGGGCGGTTGGTTTCTCGCCACCTCCATCGGAAATAAGCTTTCAGGCGTTATCGCTGGACTCTGGGATACCATTTCCGACAAAGAATATTTTTTCTTGATAAATTTTGCCGGAGCTATGATTGGTGCTGTTGCAATTCTGCTGATGGTCAAATGGTTGCGAAAGGTGGTTTTAGAACATACCGGAAGTCACTAAGCGATCCACAGGAAAAAGTTTTAAGTTACCACGGCAGACCTTCGTCTGCCTTTTTTTTTGCAGTCAACCAGCTACAGATGCCAATGGGTCTGAGTACACATTATCCTTTTCCGTTGCAAGATATATTACTATTTTTTTAAATTATTTAGTTTGATATATTCATACCGCGCAGCCCAGAGCTGCAAATAAATATCAAATGACAAATTACAAAATCCAAATAATATTCAATTATCAAAGTACCAATGATCCAAATATAGTCGACTAAGTTTTTGAAATTGTGATCACGCCGGCAGGCGGATTCGCCTACTGGCGAATTTGGAATTTATTTGATATTTGCGATTTGTAATTTGTTATTTACAAAGGGATCGACATGGCACTTCCGGCTGAAATGCTGCGGCAGATAAAATACGATGATTTCGTAGTCATCGATCTGGAGACCACCGGTTTGGATCCGATCGAAGATAAAATCATTGAGATCGGGGCTATTCGGTTCGTGAACGGAGAGGAAAAAGAGAGCTTTGAGACTCTGGTTAATCCTGGAAAAGATATTCCTGATTTTATTACAAAACTTACCGGGATTACAGATCAAGATGTAAAATCCTCTCCAAAAATAGACAAAGTATTCGATGACACCATCGCTTTTATCGGTAACTCTCCTCTTGTAGGCCACCAGATAAATTTCGACATATCCTTCTTAGAATATTATTTGCGTGGCCGTAATAATGATTTTGAGAATTGGGAAAAGGAGACACAGAGATTTAAATATATTAATAACTTACGTATGGATACTTTGTTTCTCTCGCGAATTTTTCTACCGTTCTTATCTCAGTTCAAATTAGGTGCCGTTGCCATTTATTTTGGAATTGACCTGGAACGGGCCCATCGAGCGATTGATGATGCCAGGGCTTCCGGCCGGATCTTCCTGGAGTTAACCGAACGGGTTTTTGCCTGTGATACCCAGATTCTAAGAACGATCATACGCCTTCTATATCGCAAAAGTGCCCGCGTTAAAAACTACTTTCAACCCATTCTGGAGACAAAACTTACTCAAAATATTGATCTGACACCGGCAGGATTATCTGAAGACATTGCATATACCCAACAATTTAACAATATCATTGGGGAAACCGACTATGATTTCGAATCAGGAGAAAGTGAAACCGAAAATCAGCTGATCGAAAATGATAAAATGGAAAATTATCTTTCCAATAGCGGAAACCTCTCCAGAGCAATTAACAGTTTTGAAGAGCGTGAACAGCAGATAAAAATGGCTCATCTTGTTACAGACTCATTAAACAATTCCGATTTTTTAATAGTGGAAGCTGGAACAGGTACAGGAAAATCAATGGCTTATCTTTTACCGGCTGTTGAATGGGCTGTGCATAACAGGAAAAATCGAGAGCGAATTATTATCAGTACAAATACCAAAAATCTGCAGGAACAACTGTTTTTTAAGGATATTCCAACCGTCTATGCAGTCAGCGACAAAGGGTTTAAAGCCACCATATTAAAAGGGAAAGCCAATTACCTCTGTTTAGATAAATGGCGTGCCACTTTAATTGATATGGATCAAAAATTAACCGCTTCCGAACGCAGTAGAATTCTACCTTTACTTCTTTGGGCAGAGCAGACCCAAACAGGAGATATTGCCGAAAACACCGGATTTCAATTGAATCAAAATATCGGTCTTTGGACCAAACTGATTGCAGAAAACAACTATTGCCCCGGCCGAAGGTGCAAATTTTATAATGAATGTTTCCTTATACGGGTCAGAAATAATGCCCGTAATTCGGACATCGTTGTCGTAAATCATTCTCTGCTCTTTTCTGATGTAGTTACTGATAATTCGATTCTGGGTGAGTATCACAATCTCATTCTTGACGAGGCACATAATATTGAAAAAACGGCCGGCGACTACCTTGGTATTAGATTCAATTGGTGGTCTTTTCGAAATACATACTATAAATTATATGAAGAAGAACCCCGCAAAACAGGCACCCTGGTTCAGTTGGAATATCGTCTATCTCAAGCACACCTGCCGGACTTTCTCTCCGAAAACATTTATAAAAGAATTTCCAGATTAAAAACAGAATGTATAAGCTTTAAACGTTGTACACGTTCGTTTTTTAATGCACTTAATCAGAATCTACGGGATAAATATCAAAAGTCGGGTGGAAATGGTTACGAAGAAACAAAAATCCGTTTTCATAAGAATTTTCGTTTTTTTAGTGAGCTGTGGAACGAGATCGAGGCTCTGAATGCAACCTTAATTGGTATGAAAAAAAGACTATCCGATCTACTGGAAATTTTTATTGAAATACATAGTGAATCATTTCCATTTCAGGATCAGATTCATAGAGAATTGATATCAATTGAAGCTGAGATTGAAAATCTATCTACATCGTTTAACTTTTGTCTTGATGCCGACAGCGACGAACATGTGTATTGGCTGGAATTATCGTCAAAAAAGGAGAGTCATGATGTTACATTTTGTGCTGTTCCTTTAAACATTGCCGAGCTCCTTAAAAAGAACCTGTATGACGGTTTACGCACCGCGATATTTACCTCAGCCACCCTAACGGTGAATGATTCTTTCACTTATTTTAAACATCGTATTGGTTTAAATCTTCTGGACGACCGAGGTCTCCAATCAGCAATTCTCGGTTCTCCCTTTGATTATGAGAGCCAGATTATGCTCGGTATCTCCGACTACCTGGACGATCCGAGAAGCGAAAGGTACTCAGATCAACTGGCTGATTTGATAAAGGAAACACACAAGAATCATCCGACCGGGATGCTGGCCCTTTTTACGAATTATTCCACTTTAAACTATCTTTATAAACAGCTGAAACTGCATTTTGACGGGGAAAGAATCCTCCTGCTGGCACAGGGAAAAAGCGGTAGCCGCACCAATATTATTAATCAATTCAGAAAATTCAAGAATTCTATTTTGTTCGGAACGGACAGTTTTTGGGAAGGAATTGATGTTCCGGGTAAAGCATTAGAGTTATTATTAATAACAAAATTACCGTTTGATGTTCCGACAGATCCCCTGATTGCTGCTCGAATGGAAAAGATAAAACAGGCAGGAGGAAATCCTTTCATGGATTATGCTGTTCCGGAAGCGATCATTAAATTTCGTCAGGGTTTTGGCAGACTCATTCGCCATAAAGAAGATTTTGGGGCTGTCTTGATATGCGATAATCGATTGAGCAGAATGCAATACGGGCAGTATTTCCTGAATTCTCTACCGATTGATGCAAAAATTTTTCATGACGACATCTCTCTTTTGGAAGGTTTAAATAACTGGTTTGGCAGGAAAAATGTATAAAGACGAAAAACCTGTTTTTATTCTTATTTGTCACTAATAATTGCAAAACCATCAAAATTCATGATCGGGAGCTATCAATGCCTGATAAAGTACTAACCATCGGTCACCATCCGTTAACTTTGAATGACATTCATACTTTTCTAACCAGAGGATTGAATATTGCTTTATCCAAAGAAACGATAGCAGCTATTCAATCCTCCTATCGTGTCATAAATAACATACTTCACTCAGAACAAGTAGTTTACGGCGTGAACACCGGTTTTGGAAAATTTGCTGATGTACGAATTAAGAAAAATGATGTCGCAGAACTTCAAAAACGTCTGGTCTATAGTCACGCTGCCGGTATTGGCGAACCGATTAACAAGGAAATCGTCAGGCTTATTCTGTTATTAAAAATTAAGGCCCTTTCCCTGGGATATTCCGGTTGTCGTCTGGAGATTGTCAATCAGCTCACCGGGATGGTGAACAATAATATCCTGCCGGTTATTCCTCAAAAAGGTTCAGTTGGTGCAAGTGGTGATCTTGCACCGTTGGCACATATGGCTCTGGTTATGATGGGTGAAGGACAGGCATTTATCAGCAAAAAGAGTGTAAATGGGATAAAAAAATGGCAGCAGATGAGTGGTATTAAAGCCCTTGAACAATATCGAGTGAAACCAATCAGTTTTGAAGCCAAAGAGGGATTGGCTGTCTTGAATGGCACTCAGGTTAGCACAGCTTATGCCTTATGGGCATTATTGAAATCAAAAAATCTGATAAAAGCGGCAGATATTATCGGGGCCATTACATTGGAAGCTTTACTCGGCACTTTAACTCCGTTCGATGCGAGAATTCACAAATTGCGTAATCATCCTGGCCAGAAAATAGTGGCTTCAAACATAAGAAAGATTCTAGATCGAAGTCCTGTGGTGGCATCTCATAAAGACAATGATCCGCGTGTACAGGATGCGTATAGCTTAAGATGCATACCTCAAGTTCATGGTGCCATTCGGGATGCACTCTCCTATATTGAGAAGGTACTGATTACAGAAATCAATAGCGTTACCGATAATCCGATTATCTTTGCTGAGACAGGAGATGTGCTCTCTGGTGGCAATTTTCACGCGGCACCCATCGGTTATGTCTGTGATTTAATGAGTATCGTACTAACAGACCTGGGCAGTATTTCTGAACGGCGAATAGAGCATATGCAAGATCCAAACGTCAGCCTTTTGCCAGCTTTTCTCACACAATCTGGTGGTTTAAATTCTGGATTCATGATTGCTCATGTAACAGCTGCCGCACTTACTTCTGAAAATAAAGTATTGTCTCATCCTGCTTCCGTTGACAATATTCCGACATCCGCCAATAAAGAAGACCATGTAAGTATGGCAGCACATGCGGCACGAAAAACGGTAGAAATCGTTGAAAATTTAGAAAACGTGCTGGCGGTTGAACTTATATCTGCCTGCCAGGCACTTGATTTACGGACACCGATCAATCCTTCAAGAGCAACGGCTGCTGCCCTTGAGCTCGTTCGTGCAATCATTCCGTTTTGGAAAAATGATCGCCAGATTTATATAGATATAAATCGTGCAAAAAAAATAATTTGTTCGGGAGAGTTGGTATCTGCCGTCGAAAAAATATGCGGCTCACTTCAATAAAATACCATGAGACTCCATAGATAATATATCCAATCACTTTCCCTCCCTTTTTTATATGCAATTTATTTTCTAAATTAGTTGTTATAGATTTAATTGATCTCATTGGTATTAAATGTCCGGAAAAATTATCCTACTGATCTACAAAAACACATACTTTTTTATGGATCAAATCAACTTGTAAAAAAGGGTTTATGTATGGAAAAAAAAATCGTGTCTGAAGCTCTAACATTCGATGATGTATTATTATTACCGGACCGATCCGCTATACTGCCGCGCGAGGTGGATGTCAGGACGCGGTTAACCTCAAAAATTGAGATGAATATTCCACTCTTAAGTGCGGCAATGGATACGGTTTCAGAATCTGATCTGGCGATCGCTCTGGCCCGCGAAGGCGGCATCGGAATTATACATAAGAATATGTCCATCAAAGAGCAAACCCTGCAAATTGATCGCGTAAAACGTTCCGAAAGTGGAATGATTCTAAAGCCAGTAACCCTGGGGCCAAAAAACAAACTATCAGAAGCGATGGAAATGATGAATCGCTTCAGAATCTCCGGCATTCCTATCGTTTCAGGCGAAAAACTGGTTGGAATTCTTACCAACAGAGATCTCCGTTTTACCAGTGAACTCAACCAAACCATTGATAACCTGATGACACACGAAAATCTGGTAACAGCACCGGTCGGAACATCCCTTAAAGAAGCAGAAAGCATTCTACAGAAGCACCGTATTGAGAAACTCCTGGTTGTAGATAAAAATGGTCGTCTGAAAGGTTTAATAACTGTTAAAGACATCCAAAAGAAAAAAATGTTTCCCAATGCTTGTAAAGATGAACATGGAAGATTACGTATCGGCGCAGCAATCGGTGTGGGAGAAAAAGGCCTGGAGAGAGCAGCAGCGTTAATAGAGGTTGGTGTTGACGTCATCATCATTGATACAGCACACGGTCATACAGAGAGTGTGATTAATACAGCAAAAAATTTTAAAATACGTTTTCCAAGCGTCGATCTTATTGCTGGTAATATCGGTACCGCGAAAGCAGCAAAAGATCTAATTGAAACCGGGGTCGATGGATTAAAAGTCGGGATCGGACCCGGTTCCATATGCACGACACGTGTTGTAACCGGGGTAGGTATTCCCCAGATCTATGCAATATCAGAAGTGGCCAAAGCAGCTGCTGAGTTTAATATACCGGTCATTGCCGACGGTGGAATAAAATATTCTGGTGACATTCCCAAGGCCATTGCCGCCGGGGCCGATACGGTAATGATTGGTAGCCTTTTTGCCGGAACGACAGAGAGTCCCGGGGAGGTGATCTTGCTTGACGGTCGCAGTTATAAATCAGTCAGAGGGATGGGGTCGTTAGGTGCGATGGCAAAAGGCTCCAGTGATCGCTATTTTCAGGAAGATATTCCCGAGGATAAGCTGGTACCGGAAGGGATTGAAGGTAGAGTACCTTTTCGTGGTCCACTCCGGTCAAGCGTCTTTCAATTGGTCGGTGGTTTGCGGGCAGCGATGGGTTATACCGGATGCCGGACAATTCAGGAATTAAAATCAAAAGCAAAGTTTCTACGTATCAGCCCGGCCGGATTAAGGGAAAGCCACCCTCATGATGTGATTATTACTAAAGAATCACCAAATTACCAAACCAGATGAGCTGTTTTTAACGAAACGAAAAAAAGTTGTTATTTCTCGCCCGGTTATGACGGGATCCGGCTTCGACGGATAATCCGTGGTTAATAAATTATTTTGTCTTTTTTCTTTTGTCTTTGATTTAATTGCAGCAATAGGCTGCGTTATGAATGAATCAGGCAAATATTAATATACTAGAAATATGAGAATAAAATGTTAGAGAAAATTGATCATATTGGGATTGCCGTTAAAGACCTGGCACTAGTCATAAAGACTCTCCAGGACGGTTTTGGCCTGGAACCGAATTTTTACGAAGAAGTGGCCGACCAGAAAGTGCGAATTGCCGGTTATCATATCGGTGAATCTCTCATCGAATATCTGGAACCGACAACTCCGGATTCATCAATAGCAAGGTTCCTTGAGAAAAGAAATAACAGTATTCATCATATTGCCTTCCAGGTAAAGAATCTTGAACATTCGCTTAAAGCGTTGAAAAGAAAGAACTTTCAGTTGATCGATAAAGAACCGAAAATAGGAGCTGACGGCAAAAGAATTGCCTTTATTCATCCTGCCAGTTGTAACGGGATTTTGATTGAATTATGCGAGTTATAAGGCTAAATAATAAATGATAAAAGAGAAATTAATAAATCTCCCTAAAAAACCGGGTGTTTATTTATTCCAGGACAAACAGTCAAAGGTTTTGTATGTAGGAAAAGCAAAAAATCTTCGAAATCGTGTCCGGTCTTATTTCCAGGAATCCCGTTTGCTCGATCCCCGATTACGGGTGATGTTAAAGAAAACCACGGATTTTGATTATATTGTAACCGATTCTGAAGTGGAGGCTTTAATCCTTGAGTCAAACCTGATCAAAAAAAATAAACCGCGTTATAATGTAAATTTAAAGGATGATAAAAGCTATCCCTATATTCGTATCACCGCCGAAGATTATCCACAGATATTTCCCACAAGAAATATCATCCGCGATGGATCTGTTTATTTTGGACCCTATACAAACGTTAAAGACATGCGCGATGCACTTACAACTTTAAAACGGATTTTCGTTATCCGATCCTGCAAATTTAATCTAAACGAAACCACCATTCAAAATAAAACAGTTGCTCTATGCCTTGAATACTATATAAAAAAATGCAAAGGTCCCTGCCAGGGATTACAGACGAAGGACGATTATGCCCATATGATTAAGCAGGTAAGAGAATTTTTACAAGGTAAAACTGCCCACCTTAGTGAGGAACTGAAGAAAGAAATGCAGATCCTGGCCAATGATCAGAACTATGAAGATGCAGCCAGAGTTCGCGATAAGATTGAAGCTTTAGAAAAATATCGCAATTCACAAAAAATTGTAATACCGGATTTGAATGACAGTGATTTTTTTGCGATGGCCACAGAAGATGATGATGCATGTGCTGTTATCTTCAAAATACGTGAAGGGAAGGTCATCAATCGCGTACATTATTATCTGTCCTCTGTATTACATAAAGAGTCAAAAGAGATTCTGGAATATTTCGTTAATCAATATTATACCCGGACAGATGAAATACCTCGTAAATTATTTTTAATGGAGGATATCGATCATAAAGAGATCTTAAAACAATGGTTAAGTTCACGTTTGGGCCATCCGACTGGAATCCAGATCCCTAAAAGTGGAGAAAAGAAAAAACTAATGGAAATGTGCAAAAAAAATGCACAGTATTTACTGGATGAATTGAAACTGCAAAAAATGAAAGCAAAGGATTTTGTACCTCACGTACTCAGATCTCTCCAACGTGATCTTCGTCTGTCTGAACCACCCCGCACTATTGAATGTTTCGACATTTCAAATATACAGGGTAGTGATCCGGTAGCATCCATGGTCTGCTTTATAAACGGACGCCCTAAAAAAAGTGAATACAGAAAATATTCGATTAAAAGTAAAACAAGTCCCGATGATTTTGCTATGATGCGAGAAGTAGTTTTCCGCAGATACTCACGTCTTCTAAAGGAGAAAAGGGATCTTCCGGATCTCATTGTCATTGACGGGGGGAAAGGACAGTTATCCAGCGCCCTTTCCGTCCTGAAGGAGTTGAAGATCAAGGATCAATCCATTATCGGATTGGCAAAAAAATTTGAAGAAATTTTTCTGCCCGGTATATCGGCAGCCCAAATGTTACCACGAAACTCATCCGGTTTAAGATTACTACAACAGATCAGGGATGAAGCCCATCGTTTTGCGATTACCTTTCATAGAAAACGACGTAAAAAGCGTACCATTGCTTCCGGACTTGACCAGATTCCCGGTGTTGGCCCAAAACGCCGGAATGATTTGCTCAAAAAATTCGGTTCAGTTAAAAAAATAAGAGATATGGATCTTGAAAAATTGAAGAAACAGGGAGATCTTGGCGAGAGAATCGCTCAAAATATTTATAATTACTTTCATCCAAAAGGTTAGCATTCACTACAGAAATACATGAAACAGTTCTTAATTATTCTGTTTTTTCTTATCATTACTGAAGATCAAATCTATAATCCTACCACATTTGTTTTCCCGGCGTACGGGCATTCTTATGGTATTCGGAAAGCCGGTGCCACCGCCCTGTTTCTTTTAATGGGTTTTAAAGTACAATTTAGTGGTCCACAGGGCCTGGCCTGTGTTCGTCTGGACGCCTGGGAGGACCCGGAAGATCCCCATGATGATGATGAGCTGACTGTATATGGTGTAAACTCTGGTCAGAATAATATCATTTACAACAGATCAATGTGGAAATTAGGTGTCTATGGATCGGATGAAGCAGAAGAACAATTATTAAATCGTCCGGAAGGTATCTGTGCAAACAGTCGTGGCGATGTTTATGTGGCCGATACCGGAAATCATCGAATCGTACGTCTGTTCAACCCAGGGCACAACCTTAATTTTGTCACATCAATTGGCAAAGAAGGTAATAAAAACGGGGAGTTCAGGTTTCCCCGACAGGTGACAATGGATAATAGAGGTAATATTTTTGTGAGTGACAGCGGTAATCACCGAATTCAGGTTTTTGACAGTACAAACAGCTTCCTTTACTCTTTTTCAGGTAATGGTTATCTAAAGGGTCCAAATGGTATAGCCGTCACCGATCCATATGAAAAATATTATTATGTGAAAAATAATTTTTTAATCGTCATCGATTCATTGAATTGCCGGATCAATAAATTTGATCCCCACGGACAATTATTAAAATCGATTTCAATGCCTGAACTGGGTTTCTTAAACCCTAATCTAGAATATACCTGCATTGACTATTATAATCAGATCCTTATAACAGATTCAAAAAATCACTGCATTCACAAGTTTAACGGTAATCTGGATTATATTACCTCTTTTGGCAGAGAGGGAGATGATGACTATGAATTTTTATCACCGAAAGGAATAACCATCTACAGACGTTTTGGCCAGCTTTTTGTAGCAGAAGAAACCGGCGCCCAGTATTACTGGATTGGCACAGATATTATCGACCCTGATATAAAAACAGACACCAAAAATATACTTATTTCTTTTAAAATCACCGAACCATCATATCTTACAGCAGACATCTTTGATATAAAGGACAAATTTGTTACACGATTGTGTGACCGGAAGCTGTTCAGGAGTGCCGGGAAACATTCCCTTTACTGGAATGGTATTGTGCAGAAAAAAAATAAAAAGATATTACAACAGGAAAAATTTGAGATCTCTGAAAATATTAGCCCCGGGAAAGTGGTACCGGGCGGCATGTACCGCTTAAGGTTTTCCCTGGAGGCCACTTATTCTTCCCGTACACACTTTATGCGTATTGAAGAAAAAAAGTTTAGGTATGATCCGCCGTAAACATATCCGCGATCTTTATAAAGAATTTTCAGATATCAATGACCTGCAATAATATGTTTTTAGCCGATTCTTTCTTTGTGGGATCAAATGTGTACAATCTCCGTTCGCCAATTCGTTCTAGTTCTTCTTTTATAAATGACTCCGGTAAATCACTTTCTGATGGAATTGTACAGATATGTACAGGTGTTGAAAAATTATTTTCGAGATACTCAATCGTTTTTAAATTTCTCTCTATAGATTGTGGATCACCCCAATCGAATATCAGGATACATCCGACCGCATGGGGAATAATGATATCCCACAAGTATAGATAATTTTCATTCTCCTGATTTAAAAAATAAAAATAAACAGATAAGTCTTCATCAAGATTCAATAAACCAAAATCCAATCCTTCAAAATTGCGTAACGGTTGTTCTGAAAGCAATGTGTAGATCTTTTCAGTTTCGCTTTGGTGTTTTCCGATGACAGGTATTTCTAAAATATTCATTTATAATTTTTCAATTTTGTCTTTAAATTTTTTCAGGTCAAGAGATTCTTTCTCAAAAAGTATGTCAAATTTTTTAAGACCGGTTTCATTTAAAATTTCATCCTCATCCAGATCCTTGGCTTTTTGCGCTGATTTCTTTTTTTCCGCGTCACCATCAACATTATCTTTTCGTGTAAAAAATCTTTTAAAAGCCTTTTTTATTCCTGCGCCCTCTGCCTGAAGTTCCTGTTCTGTTTTATGACTATCAAATTCCTGGCGGGTCATTAAAAGTTTTTCGTCAACAAATTTGCGTATTTCTCCCAGCAGCGTTAAATCATCCTGATCAAACGATTCAAGATAGGCAGATATTGTATTACCACCATGAAAAAATCTCAGATAAGTGAATGCTTTATCATCCATCCGATCCATATCAGCTTCTGGTGAGATTAAAAGTGTCTCATTTCTGTCTGGCAATGAATCTAATATCTTATGTCGCTGATCGATATACTGAATGGCATCCAGAAGGATTTGCTTATTATCTTCTTCAATTATTTTCGCATATTCTTCGTCGACGAATGTTATCGAAAAATCACCATCCATCCAGGAAACCAGCTTTAATATGGCAATTAGTGGCTTAAAAGTCTTGTACTTCGCATCCTGAATATTTCCTTTATGAAACCAGATCTTTCCTTCCTCACGGTAGCGGTATAAAGCTAAAATCCCGGTTTTTTTATTTGCCTCAAGTGTCTGAATAAGATCCAAAAGATTATAATCTTCCAGTTTTCCATGCATCCCGGCCTCTGTTTGGTCGAAAGTAATTTCTGAGATATCAGATATAAATCTCTCTAACTGAAAATGAAGTTCTTCCTTTGAGATCGGCAGTTGTATAATGTCATTAACGTTAATTTTCCAAAGAATATCGCGTTGAGACCATTCGTCCGACGAAATATAACAGAGCACAGGAATTTTATTAATTTCATTGTTTTCGAATAAGTCGGTCAACAAATCATGTGTTTTTTTGGCGCCTTTTTCAATAATCACCAGAAAATCCGGAATTTCCAGACCAATGATCTCCCTCGCAGAATCCACTGAATCGGCATATTCAAAATTATTTCGCTCACTTGAAAAATTGATATTAAATTCTTCAAATAAAGATTTCTCTTTCGTTATGACTAAACCCTCTACCATAATTCTTTATCTAACCTTAAACAGTTATTTTAAAGGAGCAAGAGACATTAATACTTTGCGAACATCATCTTTATTAGTCACATCACAAGCCATCAGTGTTGTCCTATTGGACAGATGAATCGCTGATTTTATTTTTTGTGGGATTTTATTCGCTTGTTTACCAAGATTAGTAACCGCGATTGCACAGGGAACTTCATGCTTAGAAATAAGATTATTGATCACATAGTTTGTATATTCCAGTTCCTGAGTTTGTTTGGAATCAATAAGAAAAATGTAACCCACAAGACCTTCTGATAATGTTTCCACAATCTTAGATAACTTTTCTTCCAGGGCAATACCAAACACCTGTAAGTTGAAATTTATAGCCAGTTCAATCGTAGTAAAGTCTAGTTCCTGATCACTCTTTACGCCGCTTACACTTCCTTGATTAAACTGTCTAATAAAATCGGTCTTTCCACAGGTTTTACCTCCCAATATTAACAATTTCCCGCTGCCGATCTCTGTTGCGTTGAGACTTTTTCTAAATTGGCTGACTTCCTCCACCGATAACAATTTTTCAATCAGTCCACTGCTTTCCTGAGGTTGTTCACCAAATCGCTTATCAAATACCTGACCTGATTCACGGATTTCCAGATTATTGCTTCCCTTCAATGCAATAATAGTGTTTAATGTCTCAATCATCGGGTAGGGACTATTTTGAATAATATCTATGATCTGCCTGAAATCGGTCAGTTTTTCAAGAAAATTTTTAAATTCCGGATCTCTTTCTTTATGTGATAAATCCCCTCGGTTGATCAGACGCATTTCTATGGAAAAGCCACCTAAATCGCGCACCAGTTTATAAAAATGATCACGAACGGATTCACTCTGCAGTAAAAGACCGACATTGCTCAAATGCATGCGATTATTTACCTTTTTTTCCGGAAGAGGACTCATACTGAATTGACCATTATTCCAGGTCATGATGTAAAGGACAGCATCGTCATCCTTCAGATATCCCGCTGAGGCCTGATAGATATGACCCTTATTGAAATATATTTTCCCGGAACTTACTTGTGTCTGGATACGAAGTATGCCACTTCTTTTTTCTTTACCAAAATTATTAATGAGCGCGGGTAAACTGAAATCCTGTAATCGACCACTGAAACGAGACTCCTTCTGTTCTACAGACGGTTTGCCATTGTTCAGCAGGTTCTTTCCGAGGTAATAGATATCTTCTACCTCATAATTTATCCCCAGTATTCTATAGGCACCCAGTCGATAAAAAGCTAAGCGTCTGGCGGCATCTTCGGGCACATCAGAAATTACCAGCTTCGTTTTCCGTGCCGCCTTGAATAAATCCTTAAGCTTATCTCTTTCCTCATTGACGATCGCATTGTATTCGAGCAGGATTAAAGTGAGTTCTGATGAAGAAAGTAGGTTTTCTGCATCCTGTACATTATCAACAGTAAATACTTCCGCTTCCACCTCTTTTAGGAGCGAAGAAAGTAAATTGACACGCTTTTTATCAAGTCCTAAAATAAGAACTTTATCAGAATTCATTGGCGTTATAAATAATTCATAAAACGTTATTTGTTATTTTTATAACTTTGCTAATCGCCCCGGCGATCCCTGCCCCCGCCAGAGGCGGGCGGCGCCGCGGCGGAAACAACAAAGTTTTTATTTATAATAGCATATAATATATAGAATATAGCAGTAAGCAAAAATTATGTCAAGACATAATATACGAACCTTTTAAAATCTCTTAATCTACCTGAATGCTACTGTTTTTTAACAGTTCTCCCAATACATGATACATAACCACACCATAGGCTACAGAAACATTTAAAGATTGTTTCAATCCATACATGGGAATTTCCAAAGCAGCATCGGCTTCAGTGACTAAAATCTCGGACAGTCCATCCACTTCATTCCCGATCATCAGACAAAAAGGGAAACTAAAATCAAAGGTAAAATAAGGGATACTTTTTGATGTATGTTCAAGTGCAATCAGAGGGATATTCTTATTCCGAAGAGCACTTACGGCATCGAGAGGATCTTCAAAATGTTGCCAACTGACAGTATCCACAGCACCCAACGCCGTTTTATCAATTTCTTTTCGCGGAGGGTATCCCGTGTAACCGGTGAGATATAGCTTTTCTAACCGTACGGCATCTGAGGTACGAAATATACTGCCAACATTATACAAACTGCGAATATTTTCACAGATGGTGTAGATCGGCAACCGTTCTTTGAGTGTTAATTCCGCTACGGTTGGTCTGCTGGAAAATATTTCCTGATAGGTAAGTTTTCTCATTATATTCTTTCCAGTAAGCATACGGTTTCAATATGATAGGTATGCGGAAACATATCAACTGGTTTAATTTTAATAATCCGAAAGTTATCGAGTAAAAGCCCCAGATCTCTTGCCATTGTCGTTGGATTACAGGATACATAAACCAGACGATCCGCTTTGCACTCTGATAAAAATTTACAGACTTTAGGGTGCATCCCGGAACGTGGCGGATCAACTACAATAATATTTGCCGGTTCTTTAACCTCATTGAGGTTTTTTAGCAGATCGCCCGCTACAAATTCGATATTTTTTACATCGTATTGTTTTGTATTTTTAATCCCATCGTGTACGGCACTCTCCATTATTTCAAAAGCATAAACATATTTTGCCTTTTGAGCCAGGAACAGACTGATCGTTCCTGTTCCTGCATAGAGATCCCAAACCACTTCATCACCCTTTAATCTTGTGTAATCGAGAACAATTGAATATAGTTGTTCAGCCTGTACCGTATTGGTCTGGAAAAAAGAACTGGCCGAAATTTTGAAAACAAAGTTCCCAATTTTATCGCTGATGTATTTTTTTCCGCTCAATAGGACTTCATCTTGTCCGAGGGCGATCTGCGCCTTCTGCCTATTGATTGTATTGACTACACTGCTTACTTCAGGTATTTCGTCCCGCAGGCGTTTAGCCAAGTCAGCGAGTAATTCCGGCTCTTTTGTAAGGGTAACAATATTAACCATAATTTCACTGGTGTAATTGCTCTGACGAATTACTAAGAATCGTAAATATCCTTCTTGTGAGTGAAGATCATAGGGCTGTAATTGATTATCCCTGCAATACCCGTCAACGATTTTAAGTACATTGTTTGCTGACTCACTCTGTAGCATGCAATAATCAATCTGCAATATTTTATCAAATGTACCGGGGATATGCAATCCAAGGGCAAAATCCTTTTTTATTAAATCATTGTTAAGTTCTTCAGGAAGTAACCAACGACGATTGGAAAAAGAAAACTCCATTTTATTACGATAAGCCCATATCTTTGCGGAGGCCAGGGTCTCTTTATGTTCAAAATCAGTGATACCGGTAATATGACTGATGCTTTCCGCTACCTGTTCTCCTTTGATCCGCAGTTGTTCGATGTAGGTCAGATTTTGCCAGGTGCAGCCGCCACACCATCTAAAATAGGGACAGGGAGCTTCCTGACGCAAAGGGGAGGATTCGACGATTTCAAGAATCCGTGCTTGGGCATAATTTGGTTTTCTATGAAAAATTTTTACCCTTAGCAGGTCCCCCGGGAGAGAATTTTCTATAAAAATCACATAATCATTAATACGAGCGATCCCTTTTCCACCGAAGGCCAGTTTCTCGACTCGAAGAATCAATTCCTCCTTTTTCTTTACCGGGTATATTTGATCACTCACTTTTTCCCTCTTAAAATTCTTTGAAGGCTTTTACCGATTGAATTAGCGGCAAAGGGGGCAAAATTTTTTTGTGCTGCGTCATTTAAAAGATGGCTAAAAATACGGATCTTACGAAAAGATTCATAGTCATCATCGGAGCTTTTTAAAGGAAAGATCGTTTTATTCGTTAAAAGTGGATCAATATCTCTGGCAATAGCCCCGGATTCTACTGCTCTTCTATAATCCAGTGTTCCCGGAATAGGAGAGTATGAAGCCATTCGAACTTGTATTCCCAAATTATTTACAAATATGATACTTGCCAAAACTTCATCCAGGGTTTGTTCAGGAAGTCCCATAATGACATAAGATTCTATTGTCTTTGACGGATACCCTGCTTTTGACAGGTTTTTTACTGCCAGACGCATCCCTTCATTTGATATCTTGTTACTCATATCCCGGCGTCTGTCTTCATTTGAAGTTTCAAAACTGAGACGTATTGTTTTAAAATTTGCCCGATACATCAAATCTGCCAGTTCTTCATCAATATCCCCGGCAAATAAACCGTTTGGCGTATGAAACCGAAGCGGAAGATGACTTTCGATGATATGTCTGAGGATAACCTTTATGTGCTTCTCCTTATTGATAAATAAGGCATCATCATAGAAAGCAAAATCTCTGATCTTAAATTTCTGGTAATGATCAATAATTTCTTTTACAACTTTTTGGGGATCCCGCTGTGTGAATTTCATGGCTATTTGACGCTGGGCGCAGAAGGAGCAGTTCAGCGGACAACCACGCGCTGATATAACACATAAATAGCGGCGATTCGGGATCAGATCAAATGCCGGATAAGGATAGGTATCCAAATCGTCTTCTTTGAACTCAGACTCCGACGGAAGATTGAAAAGATCAATAAGTAATTTGAGAACTTTCCATTCTCCCGGCCCCTCTACAATATAATCCGGTTGGATCACCTTTTGTGCATGCTCTGGCATTAATGTAGCATACACGCCACCGATTATAACCGGGATCCGGGGAAATTTCGCCCGTATTAAGCGGACAACGTTCTGGGGACCAAGGTACCAGTAAGTCATCATTGTGGTAATAAGAACAGCGTCTGGAAGGGGTATCTGGTCTATTGTGGATATAAAGTCTTTTTCCGGAATGCCATAGCGCGCGTATTTTCTGGGAATATTCGCCAGAATCTCAGGTTTCTCTATAATTTCCCGGCGATAATTACCATTTCCATATTTACCGGGCATCGTCTTGCCCGTTTCATTTTCCGATCGTAAGCAATCGATATAGGAAATATTAAATCCATACGACCGTAAAAACGAAGCAATATATAGCAGCCCCAGCGGCTGGCTCCAGAGATCATAAGCTGTAAAATCATAAATCCAAGGATTAATTAAGAGAAGATTTTTCCCAGTGGCGTGCATAGGAGGTAGTAAATATATATATCAGAATTTCAGGCGACAGCGCCTTTATTATTTGTAACTTTTTTGGTTTTTTTCTTTTTGCGGGTGTTTTTTCCTATTTCTAATTCCTCTTCACTCAGTCTGTCTTCATAAATCTTATAAACCGATCCATCAACTTTATACTGATTTTGTATTTCGACCCATTTGTCAAGTTCTGCCTTCACAAATCGTATCGTCCCGCGTTCTGAATCAAAATAACAGGGAAGTTCATCATTAAAAGCTCGCTTAGTCAGATCAAACGGGCGGTCATAACCCAGATATCGGGAAGCGGTTGCTGCATTCCACATCTGTAATTCATTCGTCCGAAATCCAGGAAGATTATATTCCCAGGAACTTTTCAGATAATCTTTCAACCATTCTTCATCAATCTCTTTTATTTCATCCAGTTGCTCGAAATACTGCTTACCCTGCAGGTAAAAGATTTGTGCCTGCAGAATTTGGGCCAGGAGATCATCCGATTTTAGCTTTTTCATCCGGCCCAGAATTTTTTCAGCCTCTGCATATCTTTCAATTTTTATATAGGCATGAGCAAGATCATTATATCCCTTGAGTGAATTTTCATTAAGTGCGTATTTTTCAAAATAAGGGAGGGCTTCTTCAATCCTCTTATTTTTCATGAGGGCTTCGGCCATATATTTATTCACTAACGGTTCTTCAGGTTCAAGGGACATCGCAATCTTTAAATCTTCAATCGCAGCCGACCACAAATCACCATTAATTTTATTTATACCGCGGTTGAGATGCACATAAAATTTTGCCTGATCACTCAATGGCTCATATTCAAAATCATTGTAATAAAAATCCATGCTCCTGCTTGATATCATACGAACACGGCCTCTGGATCTTTTATTTGTATTAAATTCTTTTAGTATTTTTGTCAGGAATAGATTTAATTTTCGTTGGGCTTCCGTCTCGTTCGCTAATTTAATGGTAAAATCCCCTGATTCCTTCCTACTGCTGATCGCTACTTCTTTTACCTTATACACTGCACGATTCAGCAATTCATTAACCATGTTCTGCGGTGAACTTATTCGCATATCAAGATATTGTCTACCATATCCCATCTCTGTAAAGTAAGAATAGGAGATACTGAGCCTGTTTTCCTGATAGGACCACTTTTTTAGATAGGTAGATAAAAGATGTAAATTTCCTGTATCCATAGTAAACCTTATGTTAATAGTAATGTCGATTCATCAACTTGCGTGGGAGAGTTGGAAATATAGCCTTGAGATATACCCAAATCTAGATTCGGCAAAACAAAATGAATCTTAAATTAAAAAAATATTTAAGCCGACAATTTTATAATTTTTTCGTGCTAAAAAAGAAATTAAAGTAATGAAGTCAAAAACTTATGTGATAGAATAAGATTGACCGGCATTCGTAGGTTTATTAAATTTATATATTTAAAGCTATCATGTCAAGGTATTTCATTGGCATAATGTGAACTTCATATATCTTTATTTTATGCTCTGTTTAAGAAAAAGTTTCATAAGGGAAAAATGGTCCTGTCTGAGAGAAAAAGAATTCATCTCCACATCATTTGATTTTCCGGTGATAATTTAAAAGTCCCGCTATTTCATATTTGATGATACCACTGCCGTTCGGAATTCTTATGTCTGTCGATTCATAATAGCAGGCAGTGTCTGGAAGTACATTTCTATAAGATCTTCTAATGAAAATTCGATTGAACCATTCAGGGCAAAAAAATCACCACCGACCTCCCCCAGAAATACATAGGGAATTTGAGATCTGCTCATTTGGTTTTCAAAGGAACGTTTATTTTCCGGATCAATGGAAACGATAAAGCGTGATTGACTTTCACTGAAAGCCAGAAGATATTCAGGCAGTTCGGATGCGATGTGGGCCTTTATCCCTAAAGACTTATTTTTATTTAAAATACAGCATTCTGCCAGAGCAATGGCCAATCCACCATCTGCCAGATCATGACAGGAATGGATAATACCGGACTTAATAGTGGAAAGAATGGCATCCTGTGTCTTTTTCTCCCGATCCAGATCGAGCACAGGTGGCAGGCCTGCCACTTTGTTATGAATTCTCTTTAAATATTCGCTGCCACCGATCTCAGGTAGTGTCTCACCTACCAAATAGACCAGATCTCCTTCGTTCTGAAAGGAGGAAGGGGTGATGTGAGTCAGATCATCAATAATTCCGATCATACCGATAACAGGCGTCGGGTAGACCCGATAGGTTTCACTTTCATTATAAAAGCTGACATTCCCGCCGGTAACCGGCGTTCCTAGAACCCGACAGGCATCTCCTATGCCAGCAATGGCTTCAACGAACTGCCAATAGACCTCTGGTTTATACGGATTTCCAAAATTCAGACAATTTGTAATCGCTATCGGTTTTGCTCCCGTACATACCACATTTCTCGCTGATTCAGCAACAGCAATTGCTGCACCGCTTCGCGGTTCCAGATAAACATAACGGGCATTACAATCAGTTTTCATCGACAGGGCTTTATTTGTTCCTTTAATTCTGATCACCGCACCATCACCTCCGGGTCGTATCGCCGTATCGGTGCGGACCATGTGATCATATTGTTCATACACCCATTGTTTACTGATAATATTTGGAGATGTGAATACCTTTTTGAATGCTTCATTCAAATTACCCAATACTTTTAAATCTTTAAGATCAAGAACCTGGACCTGATCCAGATAGGCAGGTTTTCTTCTCTCCCGTTCATAGACCGGTGCCCCATCTCCGGCGGCCAGGTTGGCCGCCGGAATATCGGCAACTAACTGACCGTGGAAATGAACCTGAAGATTTTTATTCGCTGTCATACGACCAATTTTTCTAAAGTCCAAATCCCATTTGTTACAGATCTGTTCAAACATTGCCTCTTTACCGGGTTGACAGATTGCCAGCATTCTTTCCTGGGATTCGGATAACATGATTTCATACGGGATCATGCTTTCTTCCCTGAGATGCAATTTATCGAGGTGTAATTCTATACCTAATTTACTTTTGGCACTGATCTCCGCACTCGAACTGGTAAGACCGGCGGCACCCATATCCTGGATACCTTCAATGACATCTTCCTTTATCAGTTCCAACGTAGCCTCCAGCAGCAGTTTTTCAGTAAAAGGATCGCCGACCTGAACGGAACTGCGTTTTCCCTCGGATGCTTCACTCAATTCTTCACTGGCAAAAGTAGCCCCATGGATACCATCCCTCCCTGTTGAGGAACCAATGGCATATACGGGAGCACCGGCACTTTTAGCGATGGCCATGGCAATGCCCTCCTTTTTGACAACACCGACAGTCATCGCATTTACCAGGCAATTATCTGTATAACACTCCTCGAAATAAACTTCTCCGGCGACGGTTGGAATTCCCAGACAATTTCCATAATCACCGATCCCTTTGACCACACCGTCAAACAAATAACGGTTTTTTTGCTGATCGAGACTTCCAAACCGCAAAGAATCCAGGCCAGCCACAGGACGTGCTCCCATGGTAAAGATATCCCGCATGATTCCTCCTACACCTGTTGCGGCCCCCTGATAGGGTTCAACGGCTGAGGGATGATTATGGCTTTCAATTTTAAAAGCAACCGCGTAACCATCACCGATGTCAACCAGTCCGGCATTTTCTTCCCCGGCCTCTACCAGCAGATTAGCACCTTCTCTGGGAAGTGTTTTCAGTTGTAGCAGGGAATTTTTATAACTACAATGTTCGCTCCACATGACAGAATAAATACCTAGTTCGGTATAGGTGGGTGTTCTTCCCAATACCCGACAGATCTTTTCATATTCCTGTTCATTAAGGCCATGTTCAATGGCCAACTTCAAATCAACCTCAGGTTCTTTGAGCACAACACCTCCTGTTAAAACTTATACCATTAGCAATTATCATCAGAATACCAAATGGTTTAGAGCGATAATAAACATAGAGACTTGATTTAAAGAACTCACCCTAAATCCCTCTCTTGGAAAGAGAGGGACTTTAGGGAGCCCTTTCTCTTTTCAAGAGAAGGTCGAAGATGCGGCTTAGACG